>NZ_JBYVEB010000006.1:0-67088 GCF_058117085.1 Chryseobacterium sp. CG10_8
TTTATTATAATAATGATCCCGTCTTAAGAGACGAAGGTAATTTGAAAAGAAGAGGTGTTGGTGGTGGATGGGAAGATATTTATTTAAGAGGTAAAAGAGTGGAAAATTATAATCTTAAAAAAGATCTGATAAAAAAGATAGAGCCATTAGCAAAAATTGTAGATACAGATAAGTTAGTCAATATAGATTGGCATTCTGATAATAATCAATTGCATAAAACAGATCTTAGTGTGGGAAACTTGAAAATAAAGAAAATAGGAGGTTCTTTTTATTACATTAAAGAGACTAAAAAAGAATTTATTTGTAAGGAGTCTAAAATTATCTCGTTCAATAGTTTAGATATTGATAATGACAATAAACCTGAACTCTTGGTTTTTAAAACAGAAGTAAATCCAAAATATGATTTTCTAGAAACATCTTGTTCTATATACAAAATATCATCAAACAAATAGTATGGATCTAATTAAAATTGCAATAGTATGTGTTTATCTAACTTTGGTTTTAGGATTTTACTTTTTTTTCAAAAAGAATACGTTTTTAAGAATAATTATTTTTTCAATCATTTTTTTAGCGTTGATTAGCTTGATATATGTTGGTACAATGCACTTCATTCACGAAAATGAAAAATTCGGCGGGCTTATTTGTTTTTTCCATGCATTAGAGGTTAATATCTATTATGTTATATTATGTTTTTTCATTTTATTAATTACTAGCTTTATAAAAAAAGAACTATTTTGATAAAAACTAAGACTTTTCCAAGGCATGAAAACCCTTAGCTCTTGCTATTTTATTAAACTTACCCTATGTCGCAAACTAAAAAACAATGCCGCAGCTTAAAGTTGCGGTTTTTCTTGCTTTTGGCAATTCCTGAAAAAATGTATCTTTACGAAAATCCAAAATCGAACTATGTTTCTTACAGAATGTCCACGAGATGCGATGCAAGGTTGGGGAGAAATGATTCCCACACAACAAAAAATTGACTACATCAATGCGTTGATGCAAGTTAACTATGACGTCCTTGATTGCGGGAGTTTTGTATCACCAAAGGCGATTCCTCAAATGGCCGATTCGGGAGAAGTAATCGACAACATCGATAAGACTATTTCCAAAACCAAACTTTCTGTGATCGTAGCTAACATTCGAGGTTCGGAAAAAGCACTTTCGCACGGCAATGTTGATATTTTGGGGTTTCCGTTTTCGATTTCGGAGACATTTCAGTATCGCAACACCAATAAAAATAGAGAAGAAGCCTTCGGTCAGATTCAACAAATTTTAGAAGTAACAAGAAAGGAAGGAAAAGAACTTAACGTCTATTTCTCGATGGCTTTTGGAAATCCTTACGGAGAAATGTGGAAATGGGAAGATGTCGATTTCTGGGCTCAAAGATTCTCGGAAATAGGAGTACAAAATATTCTCCTTTCGGACACCACAGGAGTTGCAACGCCAGAAAGTATTGCCCTCATTTTTGACAAAATACCTGCAAAATATCCCGAAATTAATTTCGGTGCACATTTCCATAATCGTTATGAGGAATCTTATCAAAAGTTAAAAGCTGCCTACGATAACGGTTGTCGAAGATTTGATTCTGCAATTAAAGGAATCGGTGGTTGTCCAATGGCAAAAGATGATTTGGTGGGCAATATGCCAACTGAACAAGTCATCAACTTTATGGCTCATGATAAAATTGAGAACCAATTGAATCTGCTAAACTTCGAAGCCGCTTATAATAAGGCTAAAGATATTTTTCACTTTTAGAGTATCTGCCAGATTTCACAGATCGACGCAGAACGAGGTAATTATGAATAAAGTAAATCCAATAATTTCTGTTTCCGAACTGAAGGATATTTTCAATTCCAAAGATTTGGTTATTCTTGATGCAAGAAGCGGAAAAGACGCCTATCAAAACTATCTGAAAAAACATATCAAAGGAGCCAGATTTATTGATTTGGATAAAGATTTGGCGCAGATTCCTCAAGACCCAGCAAATGGAGGAAGACATCCATTGCCTGAAATTTTTGATTTTGCCAAAACACTTTCTGATTTGGGAATATCTAATCATTCTCATGTCGTAATTTATGATGACAAAGGAGGAGCCAACGCCGCAGCGAGAACGTGGTGGATGTTGAAAGCTTTCGGAATCGAAAACGTCCAAGTACTTAACGGAGGCTTGCAACAATCAGAAAAAGAAGAATTTAACTTAGATTCAGAATTGCCACATTTTCACGCTTCGACCATAAAAATTCCAGACCATTGGTTACTTCCCATGAAAAACATTAATGAGGTTGAAACGGAATTATCTCAAAACTCTGCCACCGTCATTGATGTGAGAGAAGCATATCGATACAATGGCGAATCGGAACCAATAGACCTGATAGCGGGACATATTTCTGGAGCGATTAATATTCCTTTAGCTGAAAATCTGGATGAAAACGGTATGTTTTTGAAGCCAGAAATCCTCCGTCAAAAATATTTGAACCTAATAGAAGGCCGTCCAGAAAATCTAATTGTACATTGTGGAAGCGGTGTTACTGCATGTCACACGATTTTGGCTTTGGATTACGCAGGATTTACAACACCTCAACTTTATGTGGGTTCTTGGAGCGAATGGAGTAGAAATGATAAAGCAATAGCTACAGAAATATAAAAAACACCTCTAAGAGATGTTTTTTAAGTATACTTTTTAAAGATTGCAAATTTTCTAAAACAAAATTCCCAATTCGAATTTTGCTTCTTCGCTCATCATATCTTTGTTCCATGACGGCTCGAAGGTAAGTTGCAAATCAACTTCGTTAACCCCTTCTACTTCAGCAACTTTATCTTTCACTTCTTGAGGAAGCGATTCGGCAACTGGACAATTAGGAGTGGTAAGAGTCATCACCACTTTCACATTACCCTCTTCTGAAATTTGCACGTCATAAATCAGCCCCAATTCATAGATATCAACTGGAATTTCAGGGTCGTAGACTGTTTTAAGAGCTAAGATAATTTGGTCGCCAATATCCGCTATTTGTTCGTCAGTATATTTCATTTCTTGCATTGAGCCATTAGCAAAAAGCTACTGGCAAAAAATTAATTTTCACTTCTTTTCAATAAATCTTCTTGGCGCATACGCCGAAAAACATTCGCCAAAGTTAAGACATCTTTTTCACAATATTTAATGATTCTAAATAAATCTTTGTCTATATAATAGATAGACGCAACCATTGAACCATCGATATCATCCTTGGGAGTAGGGATTCCGAAGAGGTGAGCCAACAATTCTAAGGAAACGAAACTTTTGTAATCACCAAATTTCCAAAGTTCCATCGTATCAATGTGCGGAATTTCCCATGGTTTTTTTCCATACATCTGAAACTGAATTGGAGGTTGCATTCCGTTAATCAGAAATCTTCTCGCAATCCAAGGAAAATCAAATTCTTTTCCGTTATGTGCGCAAAGGATAACATCGCGAAGTCTTGGACTATTAAAAATCTCACCAAAATCATTTAGTAACTTCTTTTCGTCATCACTTGCAAAACTATTGATTTTGAGCGTGTTGTTTTTATCTAACATCCCAACAGAAATGCAAATGATTTTCCCAAACTCCGCCATGATCCCACCTCGCTCGTGATAAAATTCTTCCGCAGAAATATCATCCTTGCGTTGCCATTTCGTCTTTTTATCCCAAAGGTTCTGTTCGGCTTCCGAAAGCTCGGTCCACTGCCCAAACTGGGGAACAGTCTCAATGTCTAAGAACAAAATTTTCTCAATGGGAATATTCTGAATCATTTCTAAATTTTTTCGATTATTAAATTACGAGATATCATCGGTACTTGGCGCTTCCTTCTCTCCTCTTTTGATAAGAATCTCATCTAAAAGTTGTTCAACTTCTACCTTTTGGTCAGCATATTTACTCTGAAGTTCGCTTCCTTCACCCATCTTTCGATAATAATCCAAAGCTTTCTGCGCAAATTGTTTTTGGTTAAAAAGCGGCGCATCTGGAACCAATGGAAAGGTCTTATGGAAAAGCATCTCATAATAAGCTTGCCATTCTCTTTCATTTCTTTCTTCGATAGGATTTCCCGGTGCTTTTTGCCTTACATGCAACATCTCATGAGCAATCATGTTGACCACCAAACTAAAATCAAAATCAAATAAATTTTTCGGAATATTAACAACTTGACTTCCGCCAATTTCACCTTCTGCTGTTAACAAAATGGATTTCTCTTCCAACTCAGGTCGGAATCCAAAACCTGCAAAATTTTCGTGCTCCAGACGAAAAGTCCTAATAACAAATTCTGCGGCATCCAAAATTTGGTCGTGACTTTTATATGCTTCTATGTGATTTAAAATAGTTTCCATTCTAACAAATGTAAAATAATTATCTTTATAATCACAACGTATTGAATTTGAAAAATTTATTTTAAATTTAATTCTAAATAAAAACTAAAATGCTGATAAAAGTCTATGGAAGCGCCATTCACGGTGTTTCTGCCCAAACCATAACCATCGAAGTCAATGTTGATACCGGAGGAATCGGCTATCATCTGGTTGGTCTTCCCGACAACGCCATCAAGGAAAGTAGTTACCGAATTTCTGCCGCATTAAAAAATGTTGGATACAAAATTCCGGGAAAGAAAGTTACAATTAACATGGCTCCCGCAGATTTGCGGAAGGAAGGTTCCGCCTACGATTTAAGTATTGCCATAGGAATTTTGGCTGCCTCTGATCAAATTGTTGCTGAAAACATTGGTGACTACATCATCATGGGCGAATTATCTCTTGATGGCGGACTTCAGCCTATTAAAGGAGTTCTACCTATTGCTATTAAAGCAAGGGAAGAGGGTTTCAAAGGAATTGTTCTTCCAAAACAGAATACTCGCGAAGCTGCAATCGTCAACAATCTTGACGTATATGGTGTAGAAAACATTAGTGAAGTGATTGATTTCTTTAATGAAGGAAAGCCTCTTTCAAAAACAGAAATTGACACCCGAAAAGAATTTCAAGATAGAATCAATCTTTTTCCATTCGATTTCTCTGAAGTTAAAGGTCAAGAAACGGCGAAACGAGCTATGGAAGTTGCTGCAGCTGGTGGACATAACATCATCCTCATCGGACCTCCCGGAAGTGGAAAAACGATGTTGGCAAAACGTGTCCCAAGTATATTACCACCTTTGACCTTGAAGGAAGCTTTGGAAACGACAAAAATTCATTCTGTTGCAGGAAAAATGGGTGCAGAAACATCACTCATGACCGTACGACCCTTCCGCAGCCCCCATCACACAATCTCCGATGTAGCACTTGTTGGAGGAGGGAGCTATCCTCAACCTGGAGAAATTTCTTTAGCTCACAATGGCGTCTTGTTTTTGGACGAAATGCCGGAATTCAAAAGAACGGTTTTAGAAGTCATGCGACAGCCTTTAGAAGACAGAGTGGTTACGATTTCTCGAGCGAGATTTACTGTGGAATACCCTGCAAGTTTTATGTTGGTAGCCAGTATGAATCCCAGTCCAAGCGGATATTTTCCTGACGATCCTAACAATACTTCAACAGTTTTTGAAATGCAACGATATATGAATAAGCTTTCTGGTCCGCTTTTGGACCGAATTGATATCCATATCGAAGTTCAGAAAGTTGAATTTGAACAATTATCAGATAAACGAAAAGGAGAAAGTAGCGAAACCATCCGACAACGAGTTTTAAATGCTCGCGAACGACAAACGGAACGCTACAAAGATTTAGAAATCAATTATAATGCTCAAATTGGGCCAAAGGAAATTGAGAAATATTGTGAACTTGATGAAGCATCACAGAACCTCATCAAAAACGCAATGGAAAAGCTGAATCTTTCCGCTCGAGCCTACGACAGAATTTTAAAAGTTGCAAGAACGATTGCTGACCTTGATGATTCAGAAAAAATTAAGCCTCAACATATTTCCGAAGCCATCCAATATCGTAGCTTGGATCGCGAATTTTGGAATGTTTAGGGGCTTTAAAACATTTTACAACAAATTATCAATTATGAGTATTTATCATTTTTTCATTACTAAATATTCCTTACTTTCGGCAAAAAAATAAATTTATGGAAGAAAACGTATCTCCTTTTGAAAAATTTGATGGTATCCAAGTAACTACGCAAGCTAGAGATATTTTGAAAGAAGCCGCAAAATGGGCTAACATCGTATCTATTTTCGGTTATATTGGGCTGGGATTTATAGTGCTTGCAGCAATAATAATGTTATTTGTTGGGTCATCAGCATCGATGATGAGTAATAGTTTGATGCCTTTCGGTGGAACAGCAATATTTACCGTTATATATCTCTTGGTTGCAGCATTGTATTTTTTCCCAATCTACTACCTTAATAAATTTGCCAGTTTTGCAAAGCGAGCTGTTCAATCTAATAACGCAAACGCCTTAACTGATGCTTTAACTTACCTAAAATCTCACTATAAATTCATCGGAATCATGATGATCGTTGTCGCGGGATTCTATGTCTTCATGTTCCTGATCGGGATTTTTGGAGGATTGATGGGTGCCTTAGGAAGATAAGCTCTACAAATCTTTTTCGTAATACAAAAGATCTTCGGGATCATTTGGAAGTCTAATCAACTTTTGAATTGTAAACCTAGCTTTTCAATTAACCTTTGAGAAGCTAGGTTTTCTTTTATAGTAATTGCAGACACCTTGCTAACGCCAAAGTCCTGTTTTGCAATAGTTAATAACTTACTGGCCGCTTCAAAACCCAAGCCCTTCCCTTCATATTCTGGTAGGAAGCTAAATCCAATATCCATGACATCCAAACCTTCTCTTTCAAAAATACCTACCCCTCCAATCTTCTGTCCATTATCCTTGAGAACAATAACATAGTTCCCAAAACCAAGCTTCTCAATTTGAGGATAAAACCTATCTATAATATATTGTCTTCCTTGCTCAGTTGTTCTCAAATTTCTATCTCCAACATATTGAATAAATTTTGGGGTGTTGTATAACTCCACTAAAAAATCAGCATCTGATTCGTCAAATAATTTAAGATAAAGCCTTTCGGTTTCGTATTGGTATTTGTTCATATTCCTTTTTTTCCTTGTAAAATCATTTCAATCATCTTCGCTTTTCTGTTTTCTCTGGTTTCGGGCTTCTTGGCATCCGTAATCCAGCGTATATACTCTTTTCGGTGGGTATAACTCATTTCTTCGAGAAGCTCCTTCGCCTTGGAATTATTATCCAGTAATTCTTGGACATCAGCTGGGATTTCAACAATGCGCTCTTCTTTATCTTCCAGCAGTTCAACTTCAATGATGTCTCCAAAAGATTTATTCAATTGCTTTCTGATTGCTTGTGTTAACCCTAAACAGTGGACTCCGCCTCCCATATTGGCAAGACTTCCTCGGTATTGAACCTGGTTATCAAAAATAGCTTTAACTTTAACCTGTCCCTTCTTTCCATAGACTTCTAATGTAGAAAAAGGAAACTCCACATAAGCCGCATTTATATCTTGATGTTGAAGTATTGCCGCGGAAAATTTAATCTTTTTTGAATCCATTTCATCAATCGTTTTGAACAAAAATAAAAAAACCGAAAGAAAAAAATTCTTTCGGTTTATCATTTATTTAATCCCTAAATCTTATTTTTTCTTTTTAGCTTCTGCAGCAATTTGCTCTGGAGACTTAATCAAGTTCAATTCATTTACCAATCTTTTTGCTCCTGCATATTTATCCATTACCCAAAGAACGTAACGAACGTCAAGATTAATGGTCTTTTGCCACTCTTCTTCGAAAACAATGTCTCCACTTAAAGCTTCGCTATTACCGTCAAAAGCAATACCGATGAGATTGCCATCTGCATCAATAACTGGTGATCCAGAGTTACCTCCTGTAATATCATTATTAGAAAGGAAGTTAACTGGCATGTATCCAGCTGGATCAGCATAAATTCCGTAATCACGAACCGCATTAAGATCGATAACTCTTTGAGGAAGGTCAAACTCTTCATCGCCTTTCACATATTTAGCAACCATTCCGTCCATATCTGTATAGAAATTATCAGAAATACCGGTGTACTTTCTATCTTCTCTTTGCGGAAGTCTATCTACTGTTCCATACGTTAATCTCATTGTTGAGTTAGCATCTGGATAGAATTTTTTCTCTGGGAAGGCCTTTCTAAATCCATCAAGAAAAATCCTATTATTCTTTGCGAAACTATCATCAACTAAACTATATTTCTTTGCAAGATTTTGGGAATCTTCAGTGAATCCGGCTACAAGTCTGTACAAAGGATCCGCATCCAATTTCAATCGATCCGGGTTAAGAACAAAATTAGTAACTGAAATCTTATTTGCAAAAATAGATGACGATGCCAATCCGGCTAACCCAGATGCATCTTGAGCCATCAAAGTTGGAGAAGCCTCTTCTTTATCTACTCTATTTTGATAAAGTCCAACAAGCGAAGAAAGCATTTCTCCTTCTAATTTAGGATTAAGATTACTGTAGATTTCCTCAATTGCAGCTGTTACCTTAGGTTTCATATCAAGGCGCCCTTGCATATCTTGCTTTGCATATGTATTTAAGATAGACCCTAATTGACTCGCCACCTTAAGATACTGTGCGTTTCTCATTAAAATCGAAGCATAATTACGCTCAACATTTCTATTAGAAACCTGCTTATAATATAGTTGAATATTTTTTAACACATACTCATAGTCTCCATTTTCAGGACGTTCTGCGAATTGCGAAAACTTTTCCTCAGCTTGTCTTTTGGCCTGGATTGTCCCGTTCTTTTTAACAGCATCAATAGTACCTTGTCTGTTTTTCCAGTAATTGGCAACGCCTGCATATTGTGAAGCATAATTCAATCTAGTTGCAGTCTCCTTATCCATATATTTTTTCATAACATCCATAGCTAACCTAGATGCTTCTACCCAAGCTGGATAATCTTTGTCCACCAATTGCTCGATTCCATAAGACGTCAAATAACGATTGGTTCTACCTGGATATCCTAAAATAATTGCAAAATCACCAGGTTTAACCCCTTTTAAAGAAACTGGTAAAAAATGTTTTGGTTTCAACGGAACATTCGTTGGTGAAAATTCAGCTGGATTTCCGTTGGCATCTCCATAAACTCTAAAAACAGAGAAATCTGCTGTATGTCTTGGCCATTCCCAGTTGTCTGTATCTCCACCAAACTTTCCTAAAGAGGAAGGTGGCGCTCCAACTAGACGAATATCTTTATAATCCTGATATACAAAATAATAAAACTCATTTCCGTTGAAGAAGTCTTTTAAAACAACTGTATACTTACCATTTTCTCCATTCTCGGCCTGAAGTGCTTTGCTTTCTTTCTCAATAATAGCTCTCCTTTCTTCACCGGTCATACTGTTGTTAAGCAACTTGTTAATTCTTTCGGTTGCATCTCCCATTCTTACCAAAAACCTCACATACAATCCTTTCGAATTGATTTCGTCTTTTTGCTTCATTGCCCAGAAACCGTTTTTTAAATAATCTTTTTCTGGAGTTGATGCGTCTGCAATGGCACCATAACCACAGTGGTGATTAGTAAAAATAAGTCCTTGGTTAGAAACGATTTCTCCTGTACAAAAACCACCAAAACTTACAATTGCATCTTTAAGCGAAGAATTATTTACAGAATAAATCTCATCTGGTGTCAAATGCAATCCTTCTTTCTGCATGTCTACACCATTAAGACGCTTAATCATCATCATCAACCACATCCCTTCATCTGCCCTCATCTGCACAAAACTCAACAAGAAAGTAGCGAGTAAAAATATTCTTTTCATATAGTAAAATTATTTATGTGGCTAATTTAATAATTTTTAGTTTAACTGCTTGATAAAATGGCTAAATTTGGATTATTAACCTATTTGCATCAATTATGAAATGGATTAGTTTACTCTTTTGCTTCGTTCTATTTTCTTGCTCAACATATTCTACCCCAAAAACATCAGAATCATCAGCAGGAGACACTCACAATCGAGAGTGGATGCTGGTCCAATTTGATGGTTTTACCAAAGACTTCTTCATGCAAAATAAGATAGGAATTAACTTAACCAAAAATCATAGTGATGACTACACTGGATTTATTGGCTGTAACTCCATCCGTTTCAAGGCGATATTCAATGAATCTGGAGGAGTTAGATTTTCAAATTTTTATTCAACAATGGCTAATTGTGAAAAAACAAAGGATTTTGAAACCACTTTCGATAAACAATTGCTTGCAAGCACTCATTATAAAATTGAAGGTCACTTTCTTACGCTCTATGACGAAAAAGGTAACGAAATGAAATTTGTTGCCGCAGATTGGGATTGATATTGTACGTTTGAACTAAATTATTTTTTGATATGGATTTTAACCCAGAAATATTAGGCTTAATAGGAGGAACGCTATCATGTATTACCTTTGTTCCTCAAATTTTTAAAACGTGGAAGTCCCGCTCCGTAAAGGACATTTCGGTTTCTACGTTTCTTATCGTGGTTGCCAGCACCATTATTTGGATAGGCTATGGAATCATGAAGGATAGCATCTCTGTTTTGCTCACCAATATTGTCGTTTTTTTTACAGCTGTGATAATGCTTTGGATGAAATGGAAGTTTTCCGAAAAGCAGCAGGATTAATTTTAGAAACCTTAACGGTTTTCTTACCTTTGCGTTGTGCACGAAGCAAAATGCTGACCACGAAGATTATACTATGTTAGAAAAAAAGGAACATCAATACGAGAAAGCCGTACTTGTCGGCTTAATTACGAAAGACCAAGACGAAGACAAACTGACGGAATATTTGGACGAGCTTCAGTTTTTGGCCTATACCGCAGGAGCAGAAGTTGAGAAACGATTCACTCAAAAAATGTCGATGCCCGATTCCAAAACTTTTGTTGGAAAAGGAAAAATGGAAGAAATCAGGGATTATGTAAAGGAAAACGGCATCAATACTGTGATTTTTGATGATGAATTGTCTCCATCTCAATTGAAAAATTTGGAAAGAGAAATTGAAGTGAAAATTCTTGACAGGACCAACCTTATTTTAGATATTTTCGCTCAAAGAGCTCAAACATCTTATGCAAGAACTCAGGTGGAACTTGCTCAATATGAGTATCTTTTGCCAAGATTGACCCGAATGTGGACTCACTTAGAGCGTCAACGAGGAGGAATCGGAATGCGTGGTCCTGGTGAAACCGAAATCGAAACCGACCGAAGAATAATTCGTGACCGAATCTCTCTTCTAAAAGAAAAACTAAAAACCATCGACAAGCAAATGTCAACCCAAAGACAGAATCGTGGGAAAATGGTTCGTGTTGCTTTGGTGGGTTACACCAATGTTGGAAAATCAACGTTGATGAATGCCATTTCGAAGTCGGAAGTTTTTGCAGAAAACAAATTGTTTGCAACGCTTGATACTACCGTAAGAAAAGTGGTTATAGGTAATTTACCCTTTTTGCTTTCTGACACGGTTGGGTTTATCCGAAAATTGCCAACGCAATTGGTGGAGAGTTTCAAATCGACTTTGGATGAAGTTCGTGAAGCAGATTTATTGATTCATGTGGTGGATATTTCTCATGAAAGTTTTGAAGACCATATCGAAAGTGTAAATCAAATTCTACAAGAGATTGATGCACATAAGAAACCAACGATTATGGTTTTCAATAAGATAGACGATTTCAGTTATGAGAAAAAAGACGAAGATGATTTAACTCCGTCGACTAGAAAAAATATTTCTTTAGACGAATGGAAAAAAACATGGATGGCGAAAAGTAAAAATCCGACCGTTTTTATTTCAGCTTTAACTAAAGAAAACTTCCCTGAAATGAAGAAAATGATCTACGATGAGGTTCATCGCATTCATATTTCAAGATTTCCTTATAACGATTTCTTGTTTGAGTATTTTGAGGAGGAGGAAAATTAACTAAAGTAAGTCTTTGTCATTCTGAACGAAGCGAAGCGGAGTGAAAGAATCTCACCGCCTTTATAGTTTGAGCTTCCTCCTTCGCCGGAATGACATTTCACGAAATAATATCTTTTAAATTTGAAAACAGTAGCCGAAATTAAACAAGCCCTATCTTTCCTATCTATCGATGAAAAGAAAGAATTCTTTCCTCGTTTTTTTAAAGCAGGTAAAGGCGAGTATGCAGAAGGAGACCAATTTATTGGAGTAACGGTTCCTGACCAAAGAAAAGTGGCCAAAGAATATTGGAACAAAATTTCTTTACCTGAATTAAAGGAACTTCTTTCTTCAAAAATTCATGAGCATCGTCATACAGCACTTTTGATTTTGGTTACAAAATATGAAAAAAGCAAAGACCCGAAAAAGAGGTCGGAGATTGTCGAATTTTATTTGAAAAACAAAAAGCACATCGACAATTGGGACTTGGTTGACAGTTCGTGTTATAAAATTTTAGGCAGGTATTGTTTTGAAAATGAAGATGATATTATTTTACGAAAACTATCTGACGAGGATATTCTTTGGAGCAAAAGAATGGCTATTGTTGGAACCATGTGGTACATCAAAAAAGGAAGTTACAAATTAACTAAAGAGTTGGCTATTAACAACTTGTATCACGAACATGATTTGATGCACAAAGCCAATGGTTGGTTGCTTAGGGAAATGGGAAATAAAAACGAACCCGAATTAATCGAATTTTTAAAAATTCATTATCATAAAATGCCAAGAACTTCCTTGCGTTATGCCATCGAAAAATTGGATGAAGACTTACGCCAAGACTTTCTGAAAGGTAAAATATAAATCATCTAATTATTTTTTTTTCTATCTTTCAAATTATTTACTTTTACCCAAAAACACAACTATATGCAAAGAAGATTCCTCTACATTTTCTTCCTTATCATTCTTTTTTCCTTAACAAGTTGCTTTGATATCGTGGACAAAATCCACCTGAAAGCGGACGGTAGCGGTGAATATTCCCTGATTCTTAATGCTAGTAAAAGCAAAACCCGAATCGCCCAAATTTCCAAAATGGAAACCATCAATGGGAAAAAAGTTCCAAAAAAATCAGAAATAGAAGCCAAAGTCAAAGAAGCGGAAGCTGTTTTTAAGAGTACACCTGGAATCAGCAATGTAAAAACCACCATGGATTTCAGCAATTATATTATTAAACTCAATTGCAACTTCAAGAACATCGAAAATATTAATAATGGGCTAGAAAGACTCAAAGCTAAAAAAGTAATTAGCAACATCGTACCAACTGAGTTATACGGATACAAAGGGAAAACTTTTACTAGAAATAAGTTCAACACCTTCAAAACCGAATACCAAAAACTAAGTTCTGCGGACAAAGAAGTTTTCAATAATGCAAGATATACTTCTGTCATGCAATTTGACAACACCATCAAATCTCAAAGTAACTCTTCTTATATAATGTCGCCTAACAAAAAGGCATTAAAAATAGATGGAAGCGTATTGGATTTTATCCTGCAAAAAAAGTCGCTTCACAACAACATCAACCTTAATTAACACGCTATCAAATACTCAGACATGAAAAAACTATTTTCATTTTTCCTAGTTATCTGCTCGATTGCAATCATAGCTCAAGGCAAGATTAAACTTCCAGAAAACACCATTTTCTACATGGAAATGAACGGAAAGTCAATCAACAAAAAAATTAATTGGGAAAAATTCAATCCGATTCTACAAAAAGTAACCAAGGACCAGCATATCAACGAATCGTGGAATGATTATTCCAAAACCGGAATCAAATATGACGGAATCCAATATCATTATGCGTATGTTAATGATTCGATTACTTCCTACAACGCTCTTTTTGAAATAGATAACAACCAAAAATTTCTAGACTTTATTACTTCTTCCAAAAAAGAAGGCCTCGAAGTGACCAAAAGAAACAACTATTCCTATATGAGCTTAGATGAAGATACTTTTGTTGCATGGAATGGCAAAAACGCCGTGCTCAAAACCATGAGTTACTCGGAGCCTTTTAATTTGGATGATGATTATGCTGTTGAAGCTGTAGTTGATAGCGCAGTTGCAGTGGTTGATTCTACTGCTGCAGTGGCTGATTCCACATATGCTGAATTCGAATATACAGAACCTGCGCCTTTTGATTATAAAGAAGCAATCAAAAACCTGAAAGAAGAGGCAATCTATCACAAAGGCGAAATTAAAAGGATAGAAAAAGACATTAAATATATCGAAAAGAACAAAACCTACCCTCCTGATCCAGAGCCAACCGAGGCAGAAAAAGACGCAGCAGAGCAAGCTGCTGAAGCTGTGGAAGAAGAGGCAAACGCAGCTGAAGAGGAGGAAGAAGACGACTATTATGAAAACTATCAAAAAAGGATGGATTCCATTGATGTCGAACACTTCAAAATCAAGAAGAAATTAACAGAAGAATATTTTGACCAAATTTTTAGAAGTAATTTCACACTTGATGTTCCTCAAGAGAAACTAGAATTTCGAGATCCCAACTCCGATGTATTTGTCTATACAGACTATGGAAACCTAATAACCAAGACCTACTTTGGAAATAATAGGCATTTGCCTTGGCTTGGTTATATGGGTAAATTTTATAATTCGGATTCATCTTATAATTTATATTTTGATCAAGAAAAAGTAAGATTAGTCAACAACTACAAAAACAGAAATCCTGAAGTACAAAAAGCTTGGTCCGAATTCTATCAAGGAAAGAAAAGCAAGAAACTTTCAAAACTAATTTCAGACAAAAGCATTGGCTATTACGCAATGAATGTCAATGGTTACAAAGCATTTGATTTTCTCTACGAATTGATGGACACTATGGGAGATGGCGACCAATATCAAAAAGAAATCAGTCTAATGACCGAGACTTTGAAGATTGCTTTGGACGAGGAAGCGATTACAAAAATTGCACCTGGTAATGCCCTTTTCATCCTTAACAAATTGTCCTCCAAGAAGGTTGAATACACAGATTACGACTACGATGACGACTACAACGAAATCGAAGTCAAAAAAACGAAAGATGCCGCAATCCCAGATTTTACCTTTGCATTTGTAACGGAGAACGAAGGTTACTGGAATCGAGTTTTCGATATGATAGCTAATAATAAAGAAACCAGTAAGTACGTCAAAAAAACCGCCAACGGATACCACATCAAGCCAGAAGATAGTCCAGAATTTGAAAATCTTTTCATGGGAGTAAAAGAAGGAATGGTATATCTTACGACTACATTAGAAAATTTGACTCCACAAACTCAATCTTCGGAAGCTAAAAAATGGGCAAAAGAAGCTGCTGGAAATCCAGTGTTTGGACGTCTTGATGTGCAGAAATTAATCCAAGGAATGGGAATAGAGTTCAAAGACCAAGAGGACAGAGAAATGTACAACTATTTCAAAGAAAACACAGGACAATTTAATTTGAAATCTACCATTGAAAAGGGTTGCTTCAAAACCGAAATCAACTATAATATCCAATCCGAATCAGAAAACAGCCTCATGTATTTCTTCGATATGATTGAAGCCATTGACGAAATCGAAAGTAAGGTTGAAAAAAAAGTTCTTTAATGAAAAAAAAGTGGATTTTTCTTCTTGTCGTTGTGGCTTTTGGTGTAGCAATCTATTGGTTGCTCTTCCATAAGGACAAAACACTTAAATATATCCCTGAAAGCGCAGATATGGTCGTGCTCGTTGATGTCAAAAACGTTTCTCGACTATATCTTTCTGAGCTTTTGATGAATCCATCGGAATGGGGAGGTCCTTCAGAAGACAAGGAAGACAAAATTTCAATGAAAGACGCTGGAATCAAAATTCCCGACTATTTGCAGTTTTTTCACCTAAAAAATACAGATGTCAGCAATTGGAATTTGATTCTTGAGCTATCTGATCAACAAGAATTCTCCCAATTTCTCAAACAAGAAGCTTTTGAAAAATTAGGAAAAAATATTTTCAAAAAAGATAAAATTACGCTTGAGATTATCGGTGAGCGGTGTCTCATACAGTTGGGTAATCACAAAGACAATTCAGAATTTGGAGTGATTGCGAAGCAAATGCGTTCGCCCGAAAATACTTGGAAGACATTGGATGCCGATCAATTTATAGATGGTTCCCACGGAAGTCTTTCTATCATCAATGGAGACAAAATCAATAACTTTCCATTAGAAGTTGGAGAAAACGAAATTACCATTTCTAATCTTAAAGAGACTTCAACCTTCAATTCTCTAATTGAAAATTTGGCGAAGAGAAGACAATTTTTGGAAGCAAGTTTAGACAAAAAGGCTCTTGACAAGACTTCCCAACATTTCAAAAAACAATTGAACGATTATTCTGCTGCCTTTCCTCTCATGAGTTCGGTATCACTGACCTCATCAATCGAAGAAATCAATGATACCATTGTTTCGTATGAATATGATGACAACTTCAATGAAATTGAAAAAGTGAGCTACCAGAAAATCCTTCAACCAATTTATTCAATAGAGATTAAAAGCGACGAGCAAGAAAAATTGTGGACTTTGTTTCAAGAAAAGAAGTGGATTAGTTCGGATAATAAATTTACAGCGATTCCCTTTCAACCCAATAAAATTTCCAAAAATGGAAAATTAATAACGATACAAAGTCAACCTAATCCTATTGAAAGTCAACTCGAAGAGAAAAGAAACTTCGTATTTGTCAATAACAATGAAAAATTGATCCGCTCCTTTTCAACAATAAGCGAAAAACAGAAAAAAGATATTCTAAAAATCGCCTACCTCTTCTACGGAAATACGGATAATCAACATTTCTTCCGAATCCAATTCAAAAAAGAAGAAATTCCATTAATTTTGCGCTTTTAGCCTTTTCTTGAAAGAAAGCTATCCCGAATTTTCAACCTCGAAAAAACCTGAATGGAGTTTCTCTTTTCCCTTAAATCAATTTGGCATTACAGCCTGCATCTGGTATTTCCAGTTGTGGTGGCTTTGTTGTTCTTTAAGAAAAAATGGAAAACGGTTGCTTTAATATTCTTGCTCACGATGTTGGTGGATTTGGACCATCTTTTGGCGACTCCTATTTTTGATCCAAAACGTTACAGCATTGGATTTCATCCATTACACTCCTATCCAATGATTGGATTTTATGCTTTAGGTGTATTGTTTCTGAAAAATAATTGGCGGTTGATTGCAGCAGGATTGCTGTTTCACATGTTAACAGACTTTCAGGATTTTTATTTCTGGAATTAAGGCGAGTTACGAGATTCGAGTTGCGAGAAAAATATTCTATACTCCAAGTTTAAAAAACTCGTATCCTCGACACGCGTAGCTCGAAAATCATGCCTTCCTCGCTACTTCCATTTTGAAAGCCATCAACTGAGAAATATTTTTGGCTTTATAAACGGCCATTTCCGCAGTCTCTCCTTCGAAGTTTTCTTCTACTGTTGTGGTCCAAACTTTTAGCCAGTGTTCGAAGTGATGCTTTTCTAATGGAATTTGTTCATTAATTGGAAAATGCTTCGCCATAGGATTTCCTTTATACGATACTTCTCCAAACAAAAGCGTTTCCCAAAACTTATACATTTTCGGAAGGTGTAAGCTCCAATCGACTTTTGCAATGTCATTAAAAAAGAATCCTATCACCTCATCTTTCTGAATTTTATTATAAAAAGTATTGACCAAAAATTCTATATCTTGTTTTGTTTCCAGCTTTTTCATGTCGCAAAAGTATCCATATTTTGACGAAAATGGTATGACGTAACGCATATAATATTAATTTTGCAAATCATGGCAAGAAAGTTCAGAATTATAAGACAAAAAGCGCAGGAAGACACTGGTTTTTCCAGCAATGCATCAGGACGTTTTATCAACAAAGACGGCTTTGCCAACGTTCGGAAAAAAGGTGTCCCCATCCTAAAACGATTCAGCTGGTATCACACGATGCTCAATCTTCCCACCTGGCGTTTTATTTTGTATTTGGTTATAGGTTATATCTCAATCAATATTGTTTTTGCAACTATTTATTATCTGATTGGTGTCGATCATTTGACAGGAATCGACCGAACCAATCCGCTTAACGAATTTATTGATGTTTTCTTTTTCAGTTCTCAGACCTTCACCACGGTAGGTTACGGACGAATTGCACCTGTAGGGTTTTTGGCAAGTCTTGTGGCTACCTTTGAAGCTTTTATTGGTCTTTTGGCATTTGCGATTGCAACAGGACTTTTCTACGGAAGATTCTCGCGACCAAGAGCTTATCTCAAATTTTCAAACATAGCCTTAATCGCACCATATCAAGATGGTACAGCACTGATGTTTCGGATGGCTCCGTTTAAAAATAATGCGCTAACGGATGCAGAAGTGATCGTTTCTGGAGCAATCGAAGTTAATGAAAATGGTGAAAGAAAAAGTAATTTCTATAGAATAAACTTAGAATTGAGTAAAATCAATAACCTCTCCCTCAACTGGACGATTGTTCACAAAATAGACGAAGAATCCCCCTTCTTTGGATTTACAGAAGACGACTTCAAAGACCCCGAAACCGATATTGAAGTCATTGTTCAGGTTCGAGCATTTGATGAAGTGTTTTCGAGCACTGTAATACAAAGCACCTCTTTCATCAATTCTGAAATTATATTTGGGGCTAAATTCGAAAAAATGTATTATCCTGCAGACGATAAAAAATCAACCATTTTGGATTTAAGCAAAATAGATGATTATCAAAAAGTTGAAATTCCAACCCTAACAACCAGTGACTCGTAATGGATCTTCAATTTTATAAAACGCAAGCCCTTCAAAAACAGAAAGAGCATAAAAAATTCTTGGATCAACTCAAAAAGAAACCTCCAAAGAACTTGGATTACGTTGTTCAAGAGACCCATGATGACGTTTTTGAAGAAATAGATTGCTTGCAATGTGCAAACTGCTGCAAAACAACAGGTCCTCTCTATACCGAAAAAGACATCGAAAGAATCTCGAAACATCTCCGGATGAAACAAGCAGATTTCGAATCCAAATTTCTAAGAGTAGATGAAGACAATGACAAGGTTTTGCAAAATCTTCCTTGCTTTTTTCTGAATGAAGACAATACTTGTTCCATCTACGAAGTACGTCCAAAAGCTTGTCGAGAATATCCTCATACTGATCGAAAAAAGGTTTTTCAAATCAATAATCTCATGTTGAAAAATACGGTGATTTGTCCAGCTGCATTTGTCTGGGTAGAAAAAATGCAGAAGAAAACTCTATAGTTCTTCTGCATTTTGTATTTAAATATGATTCAACAATATGGTGTTGAATGCTTTGGTCTTAAAGTCCGTAAACGATTCCAATATTAGGAACCAATCCTCCTCCGAAAACTGATCTGCCGTCCCTGTATAACACATTATACATTAAACCGATCTGCATATAAGCATGACCACCCAATCTTTGCATATATCCACCTCCTAAATAAAGGGCCGCTTCATTATCCGAGTATCTAACGTCATAATATTTATCTCTTGTATTCACAAAATACTCCTGAAACAATCCAGAAACATATGCGCTTCTTCCAAAATAATAGTTAGCAAAAGGACCAACGCCAAACATGGTTGAAGAATAATAACTAGACGATTGCCAAGTGAAGTTACCGGCTAACCCGACTTCGAAGTTATTGGTTACTTTGTATCCAGCTCTTGGAACAATGTACACGGAGGTTCCTCCTCCATTGCTTCCAAAAACTCCTCCTAATCCAGCATAGCCTCCTAATGTCCATTTGGACTCGCTTCCTCCAATCTTGGTGGTGGGAATACTTGTCCCAATCTGCGCAAAACTTAATCCTGTGAATAGTAAACCAGCAAAAAGTATAGATTTTTTTAACATGATGTATTTTTTTTAGTTGATATCTATTATCCAAATTTATACCATTTATTTATAATACGTTAGAATCTTTCTTAAAATCGTAAATTTGCAGTCGTAAAACTTTCCCTTAACGAAAGCGTAACAGAATTATGAAAATAGTAGTTGGTTTATCTGGAGGTGTTGACTCCAGCGTTGCAGCATATCTTTTGCAACAACAAGGACACGAAGTAATTGGCCTTTTTATGCGCAATTGGAACGATGCTTCCGTTACTTTAGAAGACGAATGTCCGTGGATTGAAGATAGTAATGATGCGTTAATGGTCGCTCAAAAACTTGGGATCCCTTTTCAAGTAATTGATATGAGCGAACTCTACAAAGAACGTATCGTAGATTATATGTTCGATGAATATCAAAAAGGGAGAACTCCTAATCCAGACGTATTATGTAATCGTGAGGTAAAATTTGATGTTTTTCTTGAAACTGCATTGTCTCTTGGTGCAGAAAAAGTAGCCACTGGTCATTACGCGAGATTAGATTCTTTTGTTGATAACAACGGAAAAGAAATTTACCAACTTCTTGCTGGGAAAGATAATAACAAGGACCAAAGTTACTTTCTGTGTCAGCTAAGCCAAAAACAACTTTCAAAAGCATTATTTCCAATTGGTGAATTAACCAAACCAGAGGTGAGAGAGATTGCGAAACAGATGGACTTGGTCACTGCCGACAAAAAAGATTCGCAAGGATTATGCTTTATCGGAAAAGTAAGCTTACCCGAATTTCTAAAACAACAACTACAGCCCAAAGAAGGAGAAATTGTAGAAATATTCAAAGATTTTGAAGGTTTTCACGGAGAAACACCCTCTTTTAGTACTAAATTAGAAGAATTAGAATTTCTTTCAGCCAAAATTCGATATCAAAAATCGAACGGAAAAGTCATCGGGAGACACCAAGGTGCACAATATTATACCATAGGGCAAAGCAAAGGTTTGGGAATTGGCGGCCACAAAGAATCATGTTTCATCATCTCAAGAGACATGGAAAACAATATTCTTTTCGTTGGTGAAGGTCATTCTTTTCCTGGGCTTTATAGAAAAGCGCTCAAAATCAACAATCCCGAAGTGCATTGGGTAAGAGAAGATTTGCGTCTCCAAATTGGAGAGTCCATGGAAGTCCTGACAAGAATCCGTTATAGACAACCTTTGGAAAAAGCTATACTTTATCAGTTAGAAGAAGGTCTCTATATCGAATTCCAAAATCCACAATCTGCAATTGCGGAAGGTCAATTTGCAGCATGGTATCTTGACGACGAACTGCTTGGAAGTGGAGTCATTGCATAGGTTTTTGTTAATTTTCATTAACAGTTCGACTTTTTAACCGACACTTTTTTTACGTTAACCTCAATTCCGAATTATTCTTGTGATGCGGAACAGAACTTGACATACATTTGACATAACAATTAGAAATAATCTAAATATTAAAGTCATGAAAAAGTTAATCATCATCGCAAGTTTATTTGCCATAGTAAGTGTTTCTGCTCAAGAAAATGAATCTGGAAGAAAACAAAGACAGAAACCAACCATCGAGCAGCAAATGCAAGAATTCGATAACCTGAATATCTCCAGCAAGCAAAGATCAAAATTGGAAAAACTCGTCAAAGAAAGAGACGCAGAAATGGAGAACAACAGACCAGAACCTCCACAAAACGGACAAAGAGGAATGGGTTCTAACGACAGACAAGGGCCTCCACCTCCACCAAGAGATGGACAAGGAAGAAAACCTCAAGGTCAAGACGGAGAAAGGCCTCAACCACCTCAAGGTAACAACCAAGAATTTGATCAAAGAGTTCAGAAAATTCTAAACGAAGACCAATACAAGTTGTATCAAGAAAATCATAGAAAACACAGACAACATGATCCTATTCTTGACCAAGACATGGAAGAAAACACTCCTGAAGAGTTAAAATAATAAAAGACATAAAAAATTCACAATAGTAAAATAACAATTAAATATTAAAGTCATGAAAAAATTATTAATAGCAGCCAGTATATTTTTAGCATTGTCAGTGTCTGCACAAAAAGCACCAGCTAAAACACAAGCAAAAGCAACTTACGAACAGCAATATCAGTCTTTGAACAACGATGTTAAGCTTTCTGAAAAACAGAAAAAAGAAGTGAAGTCACTTTATGATGAAAGAGACAAAAAAGGAACCAGCGACAAAGATTTCGATGCAAGAATGAAAAAAGTTTTGTCAAAAGACCAGTACAATAAGTACAATGCGAACAGCAATAAGTATAAGACAAAGCAAAAAAGCACCAAAAAAGACAGTCCTGCCAAAAAAGCAGAACCAGTGAAAGCAACACCTGCTAAAGCACAAAGATAATTACAAAATCATATAGTCCTCAAGACCTTTCTGAGAAATCGGAAGGGTTTTTTAGTTCTCCAACCAATCTTTGAAATCCTTAACCCGATCTCTGCTTACCGTAATTTCCTCGCTGGGTTGAAATTGCATTTCGACTTTAAAGTTCGGAGAGGTGTGTATATTCTTAATCAATCCCAACTGAACAATAAACTGACGATTCACCCTAAAAAATTTGGAAGAATCCAAGCTGCTTTCAAGCTCATCCAGAGTGAAATCTGTCGGAAAAGCACGTTCTGAAGTTTGGGCATACACAATTTTGTTTTCGGAATAGAAGCAAGAAATTTCCTCAGTCTGAATCACCTTCAAGTTATAACCAATTTTAGAAACGATACGAGAAATTTTTGGTGTTTCTTCCTTAATTAATTTTTTGAAATTCAAATTGTTATAGGACTGACTTAATGGCATAAAAGACCTAAATTTCTCCACCGCAGATTGCAAATCCTCGTCCAAAATCGGTTTCAAAAGATAATCAACAGAGTTGAGCTTGAAAGCCTTTAATGTGTAATTATCAAATGCGGTGGTGTAGATAATAAAACTTTTGGTTGGTGTTTTTTCAAAAATATCAAAGGAAAGTCCGTCCCCTAAAACAATGTCAGAAAAAATCAAATCAGGATGCTCATTGTTGTTGAAATAGTCTATTCCTTCCTCTACAGAATGCAACATTGCAACCAACTCCAAGTCTTCGAACTGCTCCAACTGACGAGCGAGCTTTCTCGCTGACGGCTTTTCGTCTTCTATAATGAGGGTTTTTATCATTAATTTGCAATTATTTAGTTTTAAATTTTACAAGGAATTCTTTGTCTAAAAGAGGATAACCTTCTTTGGATTTAAAGCCCTTGTTGGTCACAACAAACTCATATTCTTTATTCGGTTTTAAATCAACGCCAAGAACAATAGTCATATCATTATTTTCAAAACCCACAACTTTGGTTATAGGGAAACTTTCTTTTCCTTTTTCAGAATAACTAATTGAAAAACTATCTGTTAACATTTTCTTTGAAAAAGTAATTTTGATCTCCTTCAAATCCGAATTAACATTAATTGCTCCATTTTCGAACGTCTCGATCTTTACAATTCGGGGTTGATTTTTTGTGTAATCCTTGATGATTTTTTCTTTAATAATTCTTTCTTTAAAGAATTTGGACCTCATCAAAAAATCTTCCACTGCCTTGTCGTCATCTAACTTCAGTTCGATAATATCTTTTACAGCCTGTGATTTGTCTTTTGCATTTTCATAATAGGATTTGCAAATTTCGTATCCGATAAAATACCCTAAATCCGCTTTATCTCCTTTTCTACCACCATTATATATCCAATTGGAAAAATTATTGGTGAACATTTCTTTTTTAAACTCTCTTTTAACTTCCTCGTAATGAGCTCGTCCATAAGTTAGGTATTGAGTTGAAATGGGTTTTTCAAGGACTAATTCTGCAATAAAATCACAAGCGCCTTCAGAAATATTTCGACTTAGAACAGTATTCCCATTACCCGCTTGTTGTGTATGAATGTATTCGTGAATTTTGAGGTAAACGATATTATCCAAAGACTGTTTGGCGAAGACATTCTTTAACCAATCGTTTTCAAACTCGCTCATGTCAACACTTGCATTTCCTGTCGCTATTTCTGCGCCGACTAACACCATATTGTCTTTAACAGTTCCTCCTGAACGCAACCCTCCAATCGTGAAATACATTTCAGCATTTTGAAGTTCGGGATATAGCCTCTTTAGGTTTTCTACCGCCTTATCAAGTTCGGTGGTTTTATTCTTAATGGATAATGTATTTGCTCGTATTGATTTCCAAAACTTTGGCTTTTCCTCAATCAGCCCCACATACATGCTATCATTATAATTTCGTGCTTCCATGAAGGCTTTTAGTCCCTTTGTCCCTTTATCAATGTAAAGTCTGTTAATATAATCCAGTTTTTCCGTAAAGTTATTTGTCGTCTGAATACTATCAAAAGCTGTCCAGAAATTATCAATATCCAAGACAAAAATTTTATTTGAGTTCTGAGCAAAAACAGTTGCGCTAAGAATTGAGAATGCGATGAGTAAAATTTTTTTCATATTTTTCTCTGCCTCGTCAAAATTTTACAAATTTAACCACCCTAACAATGAAGCGAAGTTTTACTACTATTAAGCGAGACTACAACAAAAGTAATTATTTATTTTTATCCATGATTTCGCGGATTTTTCGCTCCTCCCAATCGCTTCCCAAGAAAAAATTAGGAAGAAAAACTGTTAGTCCATGTATAAAAAGGCCAACTCCCCAAAGCACCATTCCCCACGAATCATGTATTTCTATGTTATCGGTTTTTAATATTTTCAAAAGAATAATCATAAGATTAACCAAGACAAATACTGTAGCATGAATGTAGAATCCTTTCACTTGACGAACTCTTTTCTTTGCTCTCAAGTACTTTATTTGATTGTTTGTTTCCATAAAAATTGACTTAATTTAATTGCTCTCCTATAATTATTTCCATTTTTTCTGAATTTCTTCCTCCTGTTTCATGTATTTTTGGATTTGCCTTTCTTCCCAATTGCTTCCAATCCCAAAAACTCGTACAGCATGAGCTGTCAATCCGATTCCCCATCCGAACATTGGCCAGAAAGCCCACCAATATTCTGGTGATGTCCTCCAATTCACAAAAAACAAAAATGATATTACGATACAATAAGAGGCAAAATTTCCGTAAAACCCTTTTAGTTCTTTTACTCTTCTGGCTGCTTTTGCATATGCTCTCGAATCTGTAGTTTTATTAGTGTTCATAATGGTAAGTTTTTCTGTTAATACGGGTATTTTTACTTTAAAATAATCTCCTGTTTTGTTGATAAATACGTTTCTGTCAGTAATCAAGCTATAACGTTGTACAATGTTTTCTAATCCTATTCCTTTTCTGTCGTTCGGAAGTTCTCTTTGTTGTAAATTATTTTCGATGCAAAGAAACCCGTACTCTGAAAATATTTTGATACTCAATGGTTTCGATGATGTGGCGTGATTATGCTTAATGCTGTTTTCTAATAACAATTGAAGAGACAGTGGAACAACAAAACCCTTCTTATCTTCTTCAGAAACTTCAAATTCGAAATTGACGCTGTCCTCAAATCTGGTCTTTAAAAGTTCGCAATAGGTTTTCGCAAAATCTAGTTCTTCTTCCACCGTCACCAATTCTTTATCCTTTTGCTCCAAAACGTATCTGTAAATCTTTGACATTGAGGAAGTAAACTTCTGCGCTTGATCAGGATTTTCGTCAATTAAAGAACTTAAAACATTCAAAGAATTGAACAAAAAATGCGGGTCTAATTGGTTCCTCAAACTCTCAAATTGCGCATTGGCTGATTTGGCAATAATCCTCTGTTCTGTGACTTCAGTTTTGGTTGCTTTTTTCCATTCTTCCATAAATCCTTTGGCGTGCAAAATAGCAGAAATCAGCAAAGTAATGTTAAGCATAATCCAGTTAGCGGCACCCATTTTTCCAGTAAAAAACTTAGTCGGGTCAGCTTTTTGCCAAAGAATAAAATTGACATAATTAATAGCTAAAACCATCACCGTATTAACTAAGACTATCCCAATGATTCCCAAAATCACTCTCGTTCTGGTCTGGTCAACCCAAGAATATTTTTTGTTTAGAAAATCATTGACAAAACCGTTTCCTATCGCTATCGGAAAACTATATAATACTGCAATCGCAATCGACAAAACAGCATTCAGAATATTTTTTTCTCCATCAAAACCGAAAAAAAAGAACAAGCCTGTTATGACGGAAATCCAAATGAGGGTAATTAAACTTTTTCTATTCATGTCTAAAATTCTTTTTCAAAGGTAAGTTCATTTCATTGGAAACAAAATAAATTTCGACCGAGTCGTCGTTTTCGATAACCGAACCGTCAAAATGATTCTAAAAGCGGTCTTCAAACTATCTAAATTACCGTTAACAAAGAAAAACCCTTCCTAAAATTCTTTAGAAAGGGTCACATATTATTTTGATACAAATCCTATGGTTTATTCACAAGAAAATATTCGGCTTCTGCTTTTCCCCAATTAGGGTCTAACGCAGTCTTGGGCTTGAACGTTTCGTATTTCTTCAGTGCTTCTTGGAAAAGTTCTAAACCTTTTTCCTTGCTTCCTCCAAATTGGGCTGGAGTGAAATACGTATCTTCAGCTCTTAATAAAGTAATTCTTGGATTGGTTGGGTCGATTGATTCAGCCTTATTCAACGCTTCGGTTGCAGCAATTCCTTCTGTCATAAATCTTTGCTGAGGATTAACCATCATCTTTAGCGAATGAATCATCTTCACCAGAATATAATTTTCTGCATTATTGGGTTCCTTTTCCATTGCAACATCAGCATATTTTTGAGCTGCTGCTGCAACATCATCTAACCCGCTGGTTTTGCCTTCTCTCATTAACAATCTCCCTTTCTGAATTTGAGCAAAAGCTGCATAATAATAAGCCTGCCAAGTTGCTTCTTTCGTGCTAATTCTGTCAAAATCATTAGCTAATGCTTGAAACTCATCTGGTGATTTACAAGTTTCGATTTTTGCAATTTTATCTGTCATTGCCTTCTCGTAAGCACTTTGTCCAAAAGCCAAAGAGGACAAAACGATTGCTAATGTTAAAAGTCCTTTTTTCATATCTATTTCTTTTTATTATTAAAATTATATTTCAAAGATAGTCTGTTTATATTTTCGGTTATCAAATAATTAACCGAATCGTCATTTTATCAAGCTGAGTTGTTACAAATTATTATTAATGGCTTCTTGCGTTCTGTCAACACCAAAGCTTATAAATGCTCCCACAAAAACAAAAGTATTAGCCGTCGGAAGAATCGGTGACGCCTTCATTCCATCATATGAAAAGTTATAACCATACTCATTTTTGAAACCTAAAATATTGCTCACTGAAAACACCAAAACAGTAAATGCTTTTGCATCTTTCTTTCCTAAATTCGGAAGATAATTGACGCTAAAATTAAGAGAGTTATAGTCCTTTACGACCCCTCTTGTTTGTAACATCGTGTTTCCATTATAATTAGCAAAGAAGTAATATGGTCGTCCGCTGTTATAGTTATATGAAAGATTGAATCCTGTCTTCCAGTCCGTTACAAATTTTTTAGCTACCACCGAAAGCGTATGTTTTGCTGCGAAACTTGGAAACAGGCTTTGGGAATAATTTAAGAAATCTCTTTCTGAATCGAGGTAAGAATAAGAAATCCAGTAATCTATATTCTTCAAACTTTTTTTGTCTCTCCAAAATAATTCGATTCCTTTCGCATATCCATATCCTGCATTGCTTACCGCAATCGGGTGGGTTGTGCTGTTGCTTGTTTTCGTTAATTCATCATAGTTTTTGTAATAGGCTTCCAATCGAAGGCTTCTTCCTTCTGATTGCCTCTGCACTTGCAAAATATAGTGATCGGCCTTTTGAAAATCACCCTTATAATTGGGATTGTAATATTGATTTTCGGGATTTTGATAAAAAATTCCATAAGCAAAAGAAGTCGTCCAAGTTGGAGAAAATTGATAAGCCATCGCAAACCTTGGCGCAATATTCCATTGGTCAAGAGCCGAAGAACGTTCTGTCCTTGCTCCGATTTTTGTTGAAAAATGATTACCCAAAGAAATGTCTGTTTCGGCAAAACCTGCAAAAATATCATCTTTGTAATCTTGTGTCTGGTTGTAGGCAGAAACCTCTGTCTTTTCATTGGTGAACTGGTTTTCAAGACCTCCTCTAATTTTAATATTTCGAATGATATTTCGTTCTACAACAGCTTTGGAATTGAAATAAGTTCCTTTGGTGTCAATATTATTTTTGAAAACAGGAACGTCATTCTGCTCTGCTTCCAATCCCAAATCAGCATTGTTATACGAAAAGCTTGTTCCAACATTGACTAAGTACTTTCCAAATTTTTGTTTGAAGGACAAATTATGAAATGTGTTATGTCCATCAATTGAACTTACATCTATTTGATTATCATAATCTAAACTCGGATTTTCTACACCAAATTTGTTGCTATCGTAACTTCCATAATACTTCAACATTCCGCCTTTCTTATTTTTGATTCTGAAATTAAAGTCACCTCCCAAGCTTGACGGAACTTGTCTAAAATCTGTATTGAAATTCAGCAATTTGGTCATGATTTCGAGGTTGCTATAACCTGCTGAAATTCCATAGGAAGCTGTCTTCTTTTCGTTAACATGTTGGTAAGCTCCGCTTAAAAAGATGGGCGAAATCCCAAAATCCATCGATGTTTGGTCAGGCAAATCCACACTTTCTAACGCAAGAACCGCAGACAAAGCTTGTCCATACAACGCCGAATAACCACCACTGGAAAAAACATTTCCCTTAAACAAAGAAGTATTAAGCCTTTCTCTTCCAGGAATTCCCGGAACCGAATTGGTGAAAAAGTTATTGACCAAAGAACCGTCCATGAAAAATTTGGCTTCAGAACCAGTTCCTCCTCTTACGAAAAGGCCCTCCGACTCGCCGACTTTTTGGACTCCTGGAAGTGTACTTAAGGCAGAAGTAATTTGAGCGTCGGCTCCTGCTGTTGTATAGATATCAATAGGCGTCAACAAAGCCGTAGCTCTTTTTTTGTCACTGGCTTCAATGGAACCTGCACTCACCACCACTGCATCAATTTCGTTGTACATTTCCTTCATTTCTACATTGACTTGGACAGGTTTTCCGTCTAAAGTGATGCCTTTCTCGACTTCATTGTATTTAGGATGAGAAAAAATCAAAACATGTTCACCCGTTTCCGATGTCTCGAATTTAAAATTGCCTTCATCATCAGTCGTTGCTCCGTCGTAAGTATCTTTGAGCGTCACATTAATATCTTTCAATCCCTTGTTTTTCTGTGTAACTTTACCAGAAACAACAACTTGCGAAAGGAAAACCTGAAAGGCAAAAATCATCAAGACTCCAAATGTCAATTTCGTGTTCATGTTCGTATCATTATTGAGGCAAATGTAGTTGTTTAGCATTTTCATTTCAAAACCAATTCTACCGAAAGGTCTATTATCGCAACTGAATCGTTATAACATGTCCATCTATAAATGTCCCTAATTTTTAGATTGAATAATAATCACTAATTTTATTGCATAATTTTGAAAATTATTCAATCATGAAAAATACAATCTATGTACTCGCTGTTTTGGTGGCGATACTAACAACCTCTTGTTCAACATCAAAGACCTATACGATTATCGCGAAAAGCGGAACTGAAACCGAAGGAACGGCAAAATTCACTCAAAAAGGAAATACCGTTACTTTAGAAATGACCGTACATAAACTTACGCCTGGAATTCATGCTGCGCATGTTCATGAAAAAGGTGATTGTTCTGCTGCAGATGGAAGTTCTGCTGGTGGTCACTGGAATCCTACGTCACATGACCACGGAAAATGGGATTCTCATGCTTTTCATATGGGTGATATCGGAAATCTAACTGCAGACGAAAACGGAAACGCAAAACTGACTTTCAAGACAGATAAATGGTGTCTTGGTTGTGAAGATGCTACCAAAAATGTCATTGGAAAATCAATTATCATCCATGCAAAAGAAGATGACTTCAAAACTCAACCAACAGGCAATGCTGGAGGAAGAGTGGGTTGCATTGAGATTAAATAAACACTTGAAAATACTGTGATCCCAACCAATATAGTTAAATCTTAATAATTTGTCATGATATACTTGTTTGTCGTTCTGAGCACAGACTGAAGGTCTGCGAACGAAGTTCTGAAGTGGAGTCGAAGAATCTATATAGATGCTTCCTTCGTCAGCATAACATTTTAAATAGATTTGACTATATATTTGACTTCAACTAAAATTTTTTGAGTCGGATGTTTAGCATAAAATGACAAATAAAAAAGAGAGCAAAATTAATTGCTCTCTTTTTTTATTACTGTATTGGGAGGAAGTTCCAGTGTCCTAATTGGATACGGAATAATGACTCCGTTTTTCCGAAACTTGTCCAAAATCGCCCTTCTAATTTCGTTTCGTATTCTCGGTGCTGAAAAAAGACTGGTGGAGAAATAATACAAGCTCATATTCAATGAGCTATCTCCAAAGCTTTCCAGACTCACAATAGGCTCTCTCTCTTGATAGACTTCTGGATGTTCTTTCGCTGCTTCAATCAGAAGTTTTTCGACCAAATCCATATCCGAATCATAATGAACCCCAACATCTACATTGAAACGCACGATTTCCTCATTGTGTGAAAAGTTAATCAATTTGTCTTTTGTCAAAACCGAGTTTGGGAAAATCATGCTCTTGTTATCACGAGTGATGATGGTCGTTGTTCTGATTTTGATTTCTTCAACTTTACCGATAATTCCATCCAAATCCACAACGTCACCGACTCTTACGGAGCGATCGATAAGTATAATTACTCCCGAAATAAAATCTAAAAAAAGATTCTGTAATCCCAGCCCAACTCCAACCAACAATGCTCCTGAACCTACCAAGATAGGAGATATATTAACTCCCAATGATTTCATCGCCAAGAAAAAGGTGATGATAATAATGATGTATCTTAAGATTTGGGAAAAAGCGAACTTCTTCCCAACATCAATCTTCTCCGAACGATAAATAAATCGCTTGGTAACTTTGGAAATGAAGATACCAAGAAGGACAATCAATACCGCAGCTAAAACCTCATAAACGGACAAAGAATATTTCCCCAGTGAGAAAATCTGAAATTCTAGAAATTCTTTGAAGGTGTTGCCCACGTCTTGTGTAAGATTTTGTACATTATCCTTCATTGTCCTGTAGTTTATTTATTAAGCTTTAATCATCTCTACAATGGTAATTGCTTCTTGGAGATAGACATCTCTTTTTAGCTTTTTAATCCAATTTTCTGATTTCTTTTTGAAAGCTTCGTCCGTTTTTCCTCTTTCAATTTCTTCTACATACTCGATGAAATTAAGTCCATTATTGTACTTGTCTAGGCTTTCGAATTTTTTGATTTGTCCCTTTCTTTCTTTCATCAAAGCAAAAAACTTTTGCTGGTTAAGAGGAAGTGATTTCTCTTTATCAAGATTTTCTTTCCACTTGGCAGACTCTTGAAGCAATTGGTAGTTGGTGTTAGTTGCTAAACGTGCTGCACTTGCTTTTGCTAATTCGGCAGAGTTAATATTACCTACTTTTTCAAATTTGGAAGGGGTGATCTTATCCCAAGCTAATGCATAATCGTCATATTTCTCTCCTACTTCTGCATAAGATAAAAAGTCTTCCATCTTGACATCAGAAACAATCCCCTCTCTTTGTGTTGATTCTCCAGTAATTCTATAAAACTTCTGAATTGTTAACTTTAAAGAACCAAAATCATCACTTGTACTTAGAAAACGATTAAGGTCAACAAATGTCTGAACCGTCCCTTTTCCAAAAGAATGTGGTGAACCAAGAATCACGGCTCTTCCGTAATCTTGCATCACTCCTGCTAAAATTTCAGAAGCCGAAGCCGAAAGCTCATTTTGCATAATCACCAATGGTCCCGTCCAAACAGGTTCGTTGGTTTTGTTCTTCAGGGTTTCGATTTTTCCATTTCCGTTTTTCACTTGTACGTATGGACCTGCCTTCATGAACAATCCCATAATATCGCCAACTTCTGTCAAAGAACCTCCTCCATTATTTCTTAAGTCAAGGACAATTCCTTCTACATTTTGAGCTTTAAGTTTTAATAATTCTCTTTTCAAATCATCAGATGCATTATTTTTTTCTGGATGTTCGAAGTCAACATAAAATCCTGGAAGGTCTATCAATCCATATTTTTTCCCATTAGGAGAATTAATGATAATACTCTTCGCATACGTATCTTCAATGGAAACCTCCTCTCTAATCATGGTTACGTCTTTGATGGTTCCATCACTTTTCTGAACGGTCAATGTTACAGGAACTCCTTTTCCTCCTCTAATATAACGTACTGCTTCATCAGAAAGCATTCCCACAACATTGATGGGGTCTTCTCCTGGTTTGGAAACAACTTTTAATATTTTGTCTCCTTCAGAAAGCTGTTTAGATTTCCAAGCTGGGGCACCTATCGTCAATTGACCCAAATAAAGATATCCTTTCTTTTCCTGAATAATAGCACCGATACCGATTACTGTTCCTGTGAAATTAACGTCGAAATCTTCCTTATCTTTTGGTGAAAAGTAGCTGGTGTGAGGGTCAAAAACTTCAGCATAGGCATTCATGTAACGAGAAAACCAATCCATGTCTTTTACCTTTTTCACTCTTCGGAACATATCAGACATCAAATCTTTAACCTCTTGGGTAGCCTTAGTTCTTTTCTGTTCTTGAGTTAGAATTTGTACTTTAACAGTATCCTTCAACCCGTTTTTCTGAAAAGAATCTTTCTTTTTCTTTTGAGATTCCTCTTTGCTGTTCAACGTTTCAATCTCTTGTAGAATATTGTATTTGATATATCTTTTCCACTCGTTATACTGCTCCTGTTTGTTAGCAGGTGCTTTTTTATTGTCTGGGTCCAAGATAATGATATCCTCTTCATCTAAATTGATCGGCTTGCTTAAGATTTCCTTCGTCATGGTGTCCACCTCATCCATTCTCTGGTGAATTCGAGCATTGGTTAATTTAAAAAACGCAAGGTCTCCTTGATTGATGTAATCATCTAATTTTGTATTGTACTTACTGAATTCGTCCATGTCTGACTGTTGAAAGAACCTTTTTGCAGGGTCAATCATTTCGAAGTACTTCTTGTACACTTCCTGAGAATAAGCATCATTGATTGGCTTTGGATTATAATGTAAGTAGGACAATGTATTCTTTACACTCACCATAATGGTTCTCATCTTCTCATCATCGTCTTGAGGCGAGTTGAAGCAGAACATTAAACTGGTTAATGGTATGAATAACAATAATTTATTGATTTTGAAATTTTTCAACATAATTCTTTAAATTTTAAACTGGATATGTATGTTATTAGTTTTGTTTTGTTACAAATATACGAAGTAACAAAATTAATACCTTATTGAAAAGAGAACTCAAACTTTTAATTTAATTTTGTAAAAAACTTAATTATGCAAAGGCCTTTGATTTTGGTAACCAATGATGACGGAATTACCGCTCCAGGAATAAGAAATTTAATCAACTTCATGAACGAGCTTGGAGAAGTTGTGGTTGTTGCTCCCAATTCGCCTCAAAGCGGAAAAGGGCATGCAATCACCATTAATTCTACTTTAACGTTTGAAGAAATTAATTTGGATGGCCCGCAAAAAGATTATGCTTTGAGCGGAACTCCTGTTGATTGTGTTAAATTTGCACTGGACAAAATATTAACCAGAAAACCAGACATCGTGGTTTCTGGAATCAATCACGGAGCCAACTCTTCGATTAATGTTATCTATTCTGGAACTATGTCTGCTGCAGTCGAAGCCGGTGTCGAAGGATTACAAGCCATTGGATTTTCGCTTTTGGATTTTAGTTGGGACGCAGATTTTTCGCAAGCAAAAGAATTTATCCAGAATATTGTTTTGAAAACTCTGGAGAACCCTCTTCCAAAGGGAATTGTACTTAATGTGAACATTCCTAAACTCAAAAAAGAAGAAATTAAAGGCATTAAAGTCTGTCGACAAGCCAACGCCAAATGGGAAGAAAGTTTTGACGAACGAATTAATCCTCACGGGAAAAAATACTATTGGCTGACTGGTTATTTCAACAATATGGATGAAGGAGAGGATGCTGATGAAAATGCGTTGAGCAATGGTTACATCTCTGTTGTTCCGGTAAAATTTGATTTGACCGCTCACGAATATCTTCAAGATTTGGGAGCTATTCTTAATTCTTAACCTTTTTTCAGTCATTCTGCTCTTTCCTTTTTCGGAAAGCGCTTTTATCGTTCATTTTTTTTCTTAACTTTCCATTTCTAAAAAGTTTTGAAAATGTCCAAAAACCTAAGTGCGCTTTCCGGACGAAAAGGAATGCAAAGAAGTTTATTCGATTTGATGGGAAAGGAAGCTGTCGAAGATGGAGGGACTCCCACCAAAGAACACTTTCATCAACTCGCCGAAGAATTTCTAATGGGTGACGCCAATACTTACGGAAGTATTACAGCGTATGATTTCATGAAACCAGAAAATCAAGGAAAAGAAATCTATGTCTGTAATGGTTCTGCATGTCTTTGCGCAGGAACTCAGGATAAGGTTTCCGAAGAGGTGTCAAAACATTTCGATGCAGAAAAAATTGGACACATGACCTGTCTTGGTCGTTGTCATGAGAATTCATCTTTTCATTATCATGGGAAAAATTATTCAGGTGACAGCATCCATCATTTAGAAGAAATCATCAATAAAAGCAATACCAATCAAAACGGAAAGTACAACATAACCAGCGATTTTCAATTGCTAACTTCCGAGTTCAATGGTGTTGAAGAATTCCGAACTTTGCTTCAGGATTTGTTTTCAAAAACGCCAGAATCTGTTTTACAAGAAGTTAAAGATTCTCATATTCGCGGACGTGGTGGAGCTGGTTTTCCCGCAGCCATCAAATGGGAAAGTTGCAAAAATGAAGTTTCCGACGATAAATTTATCATCTGTAATGCTGACGAAGGAGATCCTGGTGCTTTCTCTGACCGATATTTATTAGAAGAACGTCCTTTCGCCGTTCTATTTGGGATGCTTGTCGCAGGATATTGCACTGGTGCCAACTGGGGTATTCCTTTTATCCGAGCCGAATATCCAGAAGCTATAGAAATTGCGCAAAATGCCATCAAAGAATTGTATGAAAATCAATTGCTTGGAGAAAACATTCTCAATTCTGGATTTTCATTTAACTTCAAGGTGATTAAAGCACAAGGAGCATATATTTGTGGAGAAGAAACGGCTTTGATTAATGCCATCGAAGGACAAAGACCAGAGGTGAGAACTCGTCCTCCATTTCCAACACAGCAAGGATTATTTCTGAAACCTACCATCGTCAATAATGTAGAAACCTTAGCTGCCATTCCTTGGATTTTTAAAAATTCTGGAATAAGCTTCGCTGAATTAGGAACCGAAAAATCTACCGGAACCAAATTGATTTCATTAGATAGTTATTTCAACAAGCCAGGAATTGTCGAAGTCGAAATGGGTACCTCTCTTGAAAAAGTTATTTACGAATTGGGCGGTGGTTTTCGTGAAGAAGTCAAGGCCCTACATATTGGAGGTCCACTTGGGGGAATTGTTCCTGTTGAAAAAATTTCGAGCTTATCAATTGATTTCGAAACATTTGCAAAAGAAGGTTTCTTATTGGGTCATGCTTCAATTGTATGCATTCCAAAGGATTTTCCAATGATTAAATATTTAGAACATTTATTTGAATTTGCCGCATTCGAAAGCTGTGGAAAATGTTTCCCTTGCCGATTGGGAACCAAAAGAACCCATGAAATGTTAGAATCTGCAACTCAACATCAGAAACCAATTAACAAAATGCTTTTTGAAGATTTGCTGAATACACTACAACAAGGCTCTCTTTGCGCACATGGAGGCGGAATCCCATTGCCTGCGAGAAATGCGATGCAATATTTTAGAGAGGAATTAAATGAATATTTCAACTGAAAATAAATTAAAAATTGAATGACGGTTATAGATATTTCGGATTTGTCATTCCGACGAAGGAGGAATCTCAAAAAGATACAGATTCTTCACTGCGCTTCTCTTCATTCAGAATGACAGCAGCTTAAAATTAATACTTAAAATTTCTGTCACTGGAAACCAACTAAAAAAGTTAGCAAATTTCTATTCATTTTTATTTATTGAAAAAAAAATACGCTCAATGTGTTAAATTTAGAATCATGAACAACATTGCCTATATCAACAACCAACCTTTCGAATTCGAAGCTGGAGAAACCATGCTATCTTTTATCCGAAGAAATCATGGACAACAATCCGTTCCTACACTTTGTGATGCTCCAAATTTGGAACCCTTCGGCTCTTGTCGTGTTTGTAGCGTAGATGTCGCATTGGAAGAAAATGGCAGAACCAAAGCCATGGCTTCTTGTCATTCGCCAGTCTCAGCGAACATGTACCTTTATCCAGACTCGGACAATATCAAGCAATTGCGAAAAAACATTATGGAATTAGTACTTTCGGACTTGCCTGAGGAAGAGCGTTTCAAAATGGACGAAAGACCAACGGAGTTTCAGCAAGTTGTTCAACAAATTGGAATTAAAGAAATTAGATACGAAAACTCTGGAAAAAATCAGTTTTCGATGGACGCTTCACATCCTTACATGCGCTCTAATCTTAACATGTGTATCAATTGTTTCCGATGTGTAAGAGCTTGTGATGAAGTTCAAGGACAAATGGTTCTCAACATGGCTGGTCGTGGTTACGATGCACACATCATCAAAGGAATGGACGTTGATTTCATGGATAGTGATTGTGTTAGTTGTGGTGCCTGCTCGCAGACTTGTCCAACAGATGCGATCACCGATGTTTTCCAAATGTCAGAAATCATTCCTGAAAAAGAAACCAGAACAGTATGTACCTATTGCGGGGTAGGTTGTAACCTAAGTGTTGCGTCCAAAGGAGAGGAAATTATTTCAATTACAGCACCTTACGAAGCCGAAGCCAACCTTGGCCACACTTGTTTGAAGGGACGCTATGCATTCAAATTTTATAATCATCCTGACAGACTTCGAAGTCCGATGATTAAGAGAAATGGAAAGTTTGATGAAGTAAGTTGGGATGAAGCCTATGATTTCATTGTAGAAAATTTAACTAAAATAAAAACTGAATCTGGTCCTGATGCAATTGCAGGAATTTCTTCGGCGAGAACACCCAATGAAGAAAATTACCTGATGCAAAAATTCATGAGAGCTGTTATCGGTACCAACAATATTGACTGTTGTGCACGCGTCTGCCACTCTCCTACCGCTCTTGGAATGCAGCGCGCTTTCGGAACGGGAGCGGCAACCAATTCGATTGAAGATTTGGCTTTTACCGATTGTATTTTAGTCATTGGAGCTAATCCAACAGCTGCGCATCCAGTAACTGGAGCCAGAATCAAACAAAGAATGCTAAAAGGAGTAACTGGAATCGTTATTGACCCACGAAAAATCGAATTAGCAAAATTCGCTAAATATCACCTGCAACTACGTCCAGGAACGAATGTGGCATTACTTAACATGATGCTCTACTACATCATTTCTGAAGGTTTGGAAGATAAAAATTTCATCGAAAACAGAACTGAAGGTTATGAAGAGATGAAGGCTGAAGTGCTAAAACTCAATATCGAAGAATTAGAAAAAATCACCGGTGTCAAAAAAGAATTAGTTCGAGAAGCTTCTATTGCCTACGCTACAGCAAAAGCAGCCATGGAATTTCATGGTCTTGGTGTTACGGAGCAAATGCAAGGAACATTTACTGTTCAGTTGATTGCAGATTTAGCAATGATTACGGGGAATATCGGAAAAAAAGGAGCTGGAGTTAATCCACTTCGAGGACAAAATAATGTTCAGGGAGCGGCAGACATGGGTTGCCAACCTCACCAAGGAGCTGGTTATTTGGATGTTACCATCCCTGAAATCAACGAAAAATATAATTTATTCTATAACAGAACTGTCCCTTCGCACATCGGATACAAAATTCCTGAAATGTTTGATGCCGCAATCGAAGGAAATTTAAAAGCACTTTGGTTGATTGGTGAAGATGTTGTACAGACCGACCCTAACACCCAAAAAGTGATGAAGGCGTTGGATAGTTTGGATTTATTGATTGTTCAGGAATTGTTTATGACCGAAACGGCAAAGCACGCAACGGTTATCCTTCCTGGAGCTTCATTTTTGGAGAAAGAAGGTACCTTTACCAACGGCGAAAGACGAATCCAAAAGGTTCAGAAAGTGGTGGAACCCATCGAAGGAACCAAGACCGATGGCCAAATTATCATTGACATCATGAACAAAATGGGTTATCCTCAACCAGCATATTCAGCAAAAGGAATGTTGGAGGAGATTTCTCAGATCGTTCCATTCTTTGCTGGAGTCACTTGGGAAAACCTCGAAGGAAATGGGAAACAATGGCCGGTTGCACCTGATGGAACGGATACCAAAATGCTTCATATTGACGGTTTCAAAAGTGGAAAAGGGCAATTCACTTTCAAGAATTTTGAAGAAAGTCGAGAAGTGGAAAAGCATGGAAAAGATTACCCATACATTATTACCACTAACAGAGAGTTGGAACATTACAATTGTGGCGCAATGACCCGAAGGACAGGAAATGTCGAAATCTTAACCGAAGATGTTTTACTCATTAATCCTGATGATGCTCAAAAAGAAGGAATTGCAGATGGCGATTTTGTTTGTGTAGAATCACCACGCGGAAAAGTAGATATCAAAGCCAAAATATCCAAAGAAATGAAACCCGGAATCTTAAGTTCGACTTTTCATTTCCCAGAAATCATGCTCAATATTATCACTTCTGATGAACACTGTACCGAGGCGCTTTGTCCAGAATATAAAGTTGTCAGCTGTCGAATTAGAAAGAGTAAAGGAAAATACAAACAATTGGCAGAAGCAGGAGAATCTTAGAATAATTTTCTAAGTTCTTTTGCTGCTAATTTTACTTGCTCCGTCCAATCTGCAGCCGCTTCATCATCAGCTCCATCCGAAATATATTTGATGCTCATAAAAGGAATATTTTCGCGCTGTGCTACCAAAGCTAAAGCATAAGCTTCCATGTCAAGAACATGATAGGCATCTGTTGAATGTGCGGTTTCAAAATGGTCGCCCGTTCCACAAATAGACTCTTGTAACCCATTCATTTTCATGCCGTAAGATAAAATAATATCTTCATTAGAAAATGGTGTTTTATATTTTGCAAAACCCAAAGGCGTCACATCCATATCCCTCTGAATGAATTGCGTACAACATACCAATTCGCCCCTTTTAAAGTCCACACTTCCTGCGGTTCCAAGATTTACGATTAATTTAGGTCGATGATTCTGAAGATATTTTGTTAAAGCATAAGTGGCATTAACCTTACCAATTCCTGTGAAAACGGTATTGCAATCATCAAAATAATGCTGTGCTTCAGATTCTAATGCAAAAACGAAAAGAATATCCTGCAATTGATATTCTTTAGGATTAAATTCATTTTTCATCTTGTAAAAATACAAAGGTTCCTAAATTATTCACTAATTTTAAATCATTAAATAAAAACCACAAACAAATTATATATTCATTGATTATGCATTGACGCTGTCATGCTGACGAAGGAAGCATCTCTCAATTGCTGCCGGTTTTCTAAATCGGACAATACTTATTACAGAGATTCTTCGACTCCACTTCGTTCCGCTCAGAACGACACCGTTAATTATTTGGTGATCAAAAAATCTTAAAACACTCTATATGAGAATAGAATACGATATTAAATTAGGGTTTAAAGACGTGATGTTCCGCCCAAAGCGTTCCACATTGAAATCTCGTTCCGAAGTAGATTTGGATAGAGATTTCGTTTTTAGAAACTCCCAAAGAAAATGGAAGGGTGTTCCAATAATTGCTGCAAATATGGACACGGTCGGTACTTTCCAAATGGCAGAAGCTTTGGCAAAAGACAAAATTATAACCGCAATTCATAAACATTATTCCGTAGAAGAATGGAGTGCCTTTTTGAAAGATAAGCCAGATGATTTTTACCCATTTATTGCTTTGAGCACCGGAACTGGTAAGCAAGATGAAGTGAAAATCGCAGAAATCCTTCAAAATCACCCTAAAATCGAATTTCTATGCATAGATGTTGCCAATGGCTATTCCGAACATTTTGTGGACTTTGTGAAAAAAATTAGAAAAACTTACTCCGATAAAACCATTATTGCGGGAAATGTGGTTACAGGCGAAATGGTCGAAGAACTGATATTGGCAGGTGCAGACATTATTAAAGTCGGAATTGGCCCTGGTTCTGTTTGTACAACACGAGTCAAAACCGGTGTTGGTTATCCTCAACTTTCTGCAATTATCGAATGTGCTGATTCTGCCCATGGTTTAGGTGGACACATTATTGCCGACGGTGGTTGCAAAGTTCCCGGTGATGTGTCGAAAGCTTTTGGTGGTGGAGCAGATTTTGTAATGTTGGGAGGAATGTTTGCTGGACACGACGAAAGCGGTGGCGAAATCTTGGAAGAAAACGGTAAACAATATCGCCTTTTCTATGGAATGAGTTCTAAAACAGCCATGGAAAAGCATTCTGGTGGTGTCGCTGAATATCGTTCCTCAGAAGGAAAAACCGTGAAAGTTCCGTACAAAGGAAAGGTATCGGAAACCGTAAAAGATATTTTAGGCGGTGTTCGTTCAACTTGTACATATGTTGGTGCTTCAAGGCTAAAAGAACTTTCAAAGCGGACTACATTTATCCGAGTTCAAGAACAAGAGAATCAAGTCTTTAACGATTAATTTTAAATCAATTTGAAAACATAAAAAAACAGCTTCAAAAAAACTTTACCATGAAAAAAAACTATCAATCCATCACAAAAGCCATAGAAGACTTGAGTCTTCACGGTTACAATTACGATTTCAATTTACTTCCTAATGGACATTTAGAATCAAAAAACATTCAGGAATTGTACCACGCAAAATCATTTAAAGTAGATTCTATCTGCACATTAGAAGACCCTTCTGTATCAGCAACTTTTATCCCAATCTACCTGATTGATGCAGGTGAAGACCACAAAGGATTTTTTATTGATGAAAACCAAATTTTAGAAAATCTTTTGAATGGAAAAATCACTGAATTCAATTTAAATGATGCTTCTGCAAAATATTTAGCATTTGGCCCTTTACTTCCATTAATAGGAACTTGGGAAAGCGATGGAAACGGAATGGATGTTTCGCCAGATAAAGATACTTACACAGAAAGCAATCCATTCCATGGAAGTTTGACTTTTGAACCCGTCATCATCCCAAGTGTTCACAACGCTGCTCATCAGCAACTAAAGGCTTTGATGTATCGCCAAATTGTAGTCAAAAATATCAATCAAGAAGTTTTTCATGATGAGTCTGGTTATGTTATTTGGGACGAAAATACAGACAGTATCATTGTTTCGTTTTCGATTCCGAGAGCGGTTGCCTTAAATGCCGGTGGAGATTACAGCAAGCTCGATATTATGAAAAATGAAGCTACAATAGAAGTCAATGCTAAAAAAGGTTCTGAGTGGGAAATCTCTGAATCTCCATTTTTGGTCAAAAATGGAAGTACAAAAGCATTTAATAGGACTTATTCGGTTTCAGGTGACCAGCTGAATTTTTCGCAAACCACAAGTCTTTTTATCTATGGCAACGACTTCGATCATACCGATAACGGAATCTATTTTAGAAAAAAATTTTGAATATAATTAACACATGAATATTACACGAACGACATCGGCTAATGCTGACTTTATAAACCTTGTTAAAGACTTAGACTTCTACCTCGCTTTGAAAGATGGTGAAGAACATGTTTTCTATGCACAATTCAATAAAATTGATGGCTTACAATATTGTATTGTTGTTTATGACAACGATATTCCTGCTGGTTGCGGCGCTATAAAGCCTTATGATGATACTTCAATAGAAGTGAAAAGAATGTTTGTAAAACCCGAATTTCGTGGAAAAGGCTATGCTTCAAAAGTTCTAACTGAATTAGAAAATTGGGCAAAAGAATTAGGCTACAACAACACCATTTTGGAAACAGGAAAACGTCAAACAGAGGCTGTAAATCTCTACCAAAAAACATATCAAATCATCCCAAATTATGGACAATATGAGGGTGTGGAAGACTCATTATGTTTCAAAAAAGAACTTTAAGGCGATTTAAGGCGCGAGCGAAGCGAGCGCCAAAACGTGTCCCAATAAAAAATCCGAATCTTTAGAATTCGGATTTTTTATTTTATAAAGGTAAACTACCCCCCGTCTTCAAAATCTTCAATTTTAAATCCATCCCTTCAAAGAAGGGGAATTAGTGAAGCTTTTTTTATGTCAACATTCCACCATCTACGTTTAGGACTTGCCCAGTAACATAAGCGGACATATCAGAACCTAAGAAAACACATGCATTTGCAACATCTTCTGGCTGTCCTCCTCTCTTCAATGGAATTGAATCTCTCCATCCTTGAACTGTTTTTTCATCCAAAGCACCTGTCATTTCAGTTTCAATAAATCCTGGAGCAATTGCATTACAACGAATATTTCTTGAACCTAATTCCAAAGCTATAGATTTAGAAAAACCGATTACACCAGCTTTAGAAGCCGCATAATTTGCTTGTCCTGCATTTCCTTTCACACCAACAACCGAAGTCATATTGATGATTGAACCAGCTTTTGCTTTCATCATAGGTTTAATAACCGCTTTCGTTAAATTGAATACAGAATCCAAATTCACTTTGATAATAGTATCCCAATCTTTCTTGGACATTCTCAACATCAAATTATCCCTCGTTATTCCTGCATTATTAACCAAAATATCAATTTGTCCGAATTCAGCCATCACATCATCAACTAACTTCTGAGCAGCATCATAATCAGATGCATCTGATTGATAAGCTTTAATTTGCGTTTGACCACTTAGAGCGTTTTCTAATTCCTTTGCTTTATCAACAGAACCCGCATAAGTAAAGGCTATTTTTGCGCCTTGAGCTGCAAAAACCTCAACAATTCCTTTTCCTATTCCTCTGGTTCCCCCTGTAATTAGGGCTACTTTTCCTTCTAATAATTTCATGTTATTTATTTTGTCAAATATAATTAAATTGAATTATTCACAATCAACACAATCTCTCCTTTTAAAGTTTTACTTTTAGAGAACTCGATTAACTCATTGATTGTTCCTCGTTTGGTTTCTTCAAATTTTTTGGAAATTTCTCGGCTCAAACTTACTTTGGTTTCTTCGCCGAAAAACTCTTTTATCTGTTCTAAGGTCGTGTTAATCTTATGCGGACTTTCGTACAAAATGATGGTTTTCTTTTCTTCCGCCAATTGTTTCAGTTTGGTTTGGCGTCCCTTTTTCTGCGGTAAAAATCCTGCAAAATAAAAATCGTGATTCGGTAATCCCGAAACCACCAAAGCTGGAACAAAAGCTGTTGCTCCTGGAAGACAAATCATGTCAATGTCCTCATCCGCACAAGCTTTCCCTAAAAGATAACCTGGGTCAGAAATTCCGGGCGTTCCTGCGTCGGTAATAATAGCAATATTCTGTCCGTTCTTCAAATCATCAATAACTTTAAGTGTTGCTTGATGTTCGTTATATAAGTGATACGATTTTAAAGGTTTAGAAATTTCATAATGTTTCAACAAAACACCTGAAGTTCGGGTGTCTTCACACAAAATATAATCCACCTCTTTCAGAATATTTACAGCTCTGAAAGTCATATCTTCTAAATTTCCAATCGGCGTTGGAACAAAGTATAGGGTTCCTGACATATATTATTTTCCGTTATTGCGAGGAAGAATGACGAAGCAATCCAACCTTAGATTGCTTCATTTCGTTACACTTCATTTGCAATGACAAACTGTTTTTCTAATTTTAAATATCTTTAATTTGTCCAACAAGTTCAAGCCTTTTCACAATTGAATTTTTCTCTAAAATTGTTCCTGGTGAAAGAACAGCATTTGCTCCAATTTTTGAAAAACCTCCCACCAAAGAACCAAATTTTTGACGATTAGTGTTGATTATTTCATCATTAATTTTCACATAAATAGTTTTATCTTCTCTTTCATTAAAATGATTTGCTGTGATTGAACCTGCTTCAAAATTGACATTACAACCAATAATACTATCTCCAATAAAATTAAAATGCGCAACCGCCGAGTTTTCAAAAATAATGGAAGATTTTATTTCGCATCCTGTTCCTACTTTCACGTTTTCACCAAGAAAAACTCCGTTTCTCAAATAGGCATTTGCTCCTATAAAAACATTTTCACCAATAATTACAGGAGCTTTAATCGCTACATTTTGTTCTATAACTGCAGTTTGATGTATTGCTATGTTATTTTTAATGATAAAATCTTCTCCTAAAACTTCTATTCTATCTAAAATATACTTTTCTATATTCTGAATAATTTCCCAAGGTTTTTCATTCGGAAAAAATTTAAAAAAATTTGATATATAATTTTCAATCATTCAGAATTCTACTTTGTTGTTTCTTCTTTCAACTTCTCCTGATATTTTTTTTCATAATCTTTCAATTCATCAAGAAAAGCCTTTTTATCCATAAATATTTTAGGATTGTAAGAAGCGTTTGGTTGATGAATTTTATGTAAATTAAACTGACTTGCATGTGCAGCGACCCACAAATCGAATTTTAAATTTTTCATCGAATTGATCGTGTACTCATAATCTTTTTGAATAGAAGGATATTCTTTCTCTTCCGAAAATTTTCCATCAATAATGATCGAAGGCATATTTGCAATCAGAACTTTGTAAGTTTTCTCTCCATCTTTTACATCCAACATATAACTACAAGACCCTTTTGTATGTCCTGGATGATTTAGCATAGTAAGTTTGGTATCTCCTAATTTTATTATTGAATTGTCTTTCAATAATTTATCTGGAGTTACAGGAACAAAAGTTTCACCATATTTTGCTAACTCATAATCTGCTTTTCCTCCTGATTCTAAAACTGGTTTATCTGCTTTATTTACATATAATTTCGCTTTCGTTTCGCTTTTTATTTGAGCCAAAACCCCAGTATGGTCATAATGCGCTTGTGTAATTAACAAAACTTTAGTATCTTTTAAAGAAAAACCTAATTGTTCTATATTGTTTTTAATCAAAGGATAAGAGTCGGTTCCTCCTGTGTTAATCAAAATATTTCCATTCGGTGTTACAATAAGATAACACGCCAAATCATAAGTTCCAACATAGTAAAGATTTCCAACAACTTTAAAAGCAGGATATGGTTTTGACCATTCTGGATTGTAATACGGTTTCAAGTCTTGAGCTTGAGCATTAAATCCTAAAATAGTCAGTGAAAATAATAAAAAAAATTTCTTCATTTTGTGTTTTTAATGTTTTTAGAACTACAATTTTTCGTACAATTCTTTACAGAATCCCTCCAAACTAGGGTCTCTTGCTCCCATCAAAAGAAGTACTGAATTTTCTGATAATGAATGCTTTACCGTTTCTAAAAATAGATTTCTATCTTCCACGAAAAATGCATTCTTACCTTCAGCTTTAATATCTTGAATTAAATCATTGGCTGAAATATCTTTCACCGCAGTTCCTCCAGCGTAGAAAATTTCACTCATCCAAATTTCATCTTGAGGACGAAGAACTTTTGAAATTTCTTCCACAAAATCTTTTCTCAAAAATCGAGTCGGTCCATAACCATGAGGTTGAAACCAAGCCACCACTTTTTCCGCCAAAGGTTGACATGCTTTTATCGAAGCGGCGCATTTTGCTGGATTGTGTGCGTAATCATCAATCACCCAAACTCCATTTTTATTGCCTAAAATTTGGTGACGTCTATAAATTCCTTCATATTTTGCTAAACTTTCGGCACAAATCTTTAAATCAACACCTATTTGATGGGCAACAGCAATTGCGGCGGTTGCATTTTCTACACTGTGTTGACCAATCGAATTCATTTCAAAAGTTTGATTTTTTACTTCGAAACTTAAATGAAATCCATTTTGATTAAAATTTATGGCATCGAAACCTGCATTTTCATTTTCAAATCCGAAATCATATTCAGAATTTGCAGACAACGTTTTAGCTAATATATTCGATTGATTTACAACAAATAAACCTTTTGTGTTATTTTTAAAAATGGTAAACAAATGAATCAATTCATCAATTTCTTGATGGTCTTTGTCGATATTGAGTAACAAACCAATTTCTGGTTCATATTGAACAACCGAACCGTCACTTTCATCCGCTTCAATAATCAACCAATCTCCTTTTCCGACAGAAGCATTTCCGATTTTTCCTTGTTTGATAATAGAGGTTAAGCCTGCTCCCGAAATAATGGAAGGTTCTAATTGAGCATCAAGCAAAATTTGAAATAACATCGCCGAAGTTGTTGATTTTCCTGAAGTTCCTGCAACAGCAATCGTTTTTTTACTTTTTGCAATAATCGAAAGCAATTCGCTTCTTTTGATGATTGGGATTCCTAATTCTTTTGCTTTTTTAACTTCAAAAACAGTATCTTCAATGGCGGTCGAAACTACAACAAGGTCGGTTTCATCAGTAATTCCGCTTCCGTCCTGAAGAAAACATTGGATTCCTTCAGCTTCAAGCTGTTCTTTGGTTTTGTTATAAGTATCGGGTTGAAAATATCGGTCGCTCCCAGAAACTTGTTTCCCAATTCCTTGGAGATATTGTGCAATCGCACTCATCCCAACTCCTGCAACACCGATAAAAAATGGATTATTAAATTCTGTAATATGCTTCATAAGCCCCTTTCCCCAAAGGGGAAACCCTTTATTATTTTTTTAAAAATTTTTCTTTGTATAAAACCCAAAAAGTCCCCTTTGGGGATTTAGGGGATTACATAAATTTATTTTCCGCTAAAGACCACAACCTTTGTGCATAATCGTCAACTTTATCCCATTTTCGGTCATAGTAAAGTTCACTCAAATATTCTTTGGCTTCGTCAAGAGTCTGGAAGGAGTTCAACTTGTGAATCGCTTTGTTAAGTTCTTCTTGTTCTCCACCAAAAAGGGTCTTGGTAAATGCTATTTTGTCATTGAAATCCAAACGAAACTCTGGTCTCGCTTTCGGAGCTTCCATATATTTGGTAGAAACATGGCTTTTCAGTAGACTACTGCTATCTTCATGAACTACCTCCTCAACGGTTTCCTCTTTTTTAAGACCTTTGATATGAGCCAGTTTAATCCTTCTTAATTCCATCGCCTCTTCTGATTCTTCTTCAGGACTCACATGGATTTCCATTGGTATCTTCTTCTCTTCCACTACCTCTTCAGCAACCGATTCTTCAATAACTAGTTCTGGCTCAGCTTCGATTTGAGGTTCTTCATTTGGTACGACTTCAATCTCCTCCTCTACTTCCAATTGGATTACATCCCCTTCTACAATCTTATCATCCTGTACGTTTTGGTACGAAATATCTTCATTGGAGATTTCGTTCAATTCATTATTGAAAATCACTTCTTCTTCAACCTCTTCATCATGAATTTTGAATTCAAATTCCTGCTTAATTTCTTCCTCTTGCTCGACTACTTCTTTAATAAAAGCAGAAGGAACTTCCTCAACTTGAAAATTTCTTTCCATTACGCGGAAAAAACTGATATTTTCCAACAATAAAAACAAATCTTCTTCCGAATTAATCAAATCTTCAACAGTATTAACGCTCCCAAGATCCGAAATAATTCGTCTGCTTTCTTGGAAAACCTTGTCTTGAAGATCGTTATATTTTTCCATATCTTTCTGTTTATTTTGTGTATTTTTGATTCTATAAAATTTACGGCTAATTTAACAAAATGTTTTTAGAAAATACGATAAACCACTCCAAACAGAGTGGATGGATGGAAGTGATTTGTGGATCTATGTTTTCGGGGAAAACCGAGGAGCTTATAAGAAGACTAAGACGAGCAGAAATGGCTGGTCAAAGAGTTGAAATATTTAAACCAAAAATTGACAGTCGATATCATAAAGATGATGTAGTGTCTCATAATCAAAACTCAATCAAGAGCACCGCAGTTGAATCTACTCAAGAAATATTTGAAAAAGGGAAAAACTGTGATGTTGTTGCTATCGACGAAGCTCAATTCTTCGATCCATCTATCGTTGATATTGCCAATCAATTGGCTAACCATGGGGTACGAGTTGTTATTGCTGGATTAGATATGGATTTTCTTGGTCGTCCTTTCGGGTCTATGCCCGATCTAATGGCAACTGCAGAGTATGTTACTAAAGTTCATGCGATTTGTAAAAAGACCGGAAATCTCGCCAATTACTCATTAAGAACATCAAAAAGCCAAGACCTCGTAGAACTTGGAGAAACAGAAAAATACGAAGCGGTAAGCAGACGTGTTTTTATTGATGAAGTTCTGAGTAAAAAAAATGATAATGAATGAATTACACCACACGACAACTTGCTGAGATAACGTCGTCTTTCCTCATCGGAAATCCAGATCTTTTGGTTAAAAAAATTGCTTTCGACACCCGAAAACTTTTTACAACCGATGGAATGGCTTTTATTGCACTCAATACGCAGAAAAATTCTGGTGAAAAATATGTTTCCCAAGCTATCGAAAAGGGAATCAATATTATCATTGCCGAACACAAAATAGAAACGGAAACCGAGGTCACTTGGGTAATTGTTGAAAATGCATTGGATTTCCTGAGACAATTAGCGAAACATCATTTGACTCTTTTTCCTCAGTTAAAAACCGTCGGTATCACTGGAAGTAACGGAAAAACAGTGATTAAGGAATGGTTATTTCAATCTTTGAATGATGATTTTTCCGTGGTAAAAAGTCCAAAAAGTTATAACTCTCAATTAGGACTTCCACTCTCAATTCTACAAATAAAACCCGAAAATCAAATCGGTCTTTTTGAAGTAGGAATTTCGAAACCAGGAGAAATGCAAAGACAATCAGAAATCTTTTCTCCAGAGATAGGAATCCTAACTCATATCGGTAGCGCCCATCTTGCCCACTTTGAAAGCAAAGAGCAGCTTATCGACGAAAAAATATCTCTTTTTGAAAAATCTAAAACCATTATTTACAATGGTGATGATCCAATGGTTCGTCAAAAAATTAATGCTAAATATGCGGATCGAAATTTAATTTCGTACGGACTTAGCTTTGATAACGATGTCTACATTGCCAACGATTGGCAAGAAAAAAGTCAGGATTTGGAGATCGTTCTTAGAGGACAACACTTCCTTTTACCTGTTCAACAAAGAGATCAAGCAACATTAAGTAATGCATTAGGAGTCATTACTTTACTTAGCGAATTAGGTTTCTCAACAGACAAAATCACGGACAAAATCAATGAACTTCGCGCAGTCGAAATGCGTTTAGAAAGCATTGAGGGCATCAGAAATAATCTCATTATCAACGATTCCTTCAATCTTGACATCGATTCTTTGATTATTGCTTATCAATTCATCAACGAATATAATAAACCTAAGAAAACGTTGATTCTAACCGATTTCTTAGAAGGAAAAGATAATTATGATGAGTTCTACCAACAAGTAGCAAGCTTAACTAATCCACAAAATTTTGATACCATTTTTCTTATAGGTAAAGAAATTACACAGTTTCAGAGTTTATTTGAAAGTGAAATTTTTACTTTTAATAATACTGAGTTATTAATTGATAGTCAGGAATTTAGAAAAATAGAAGATTCCCTCGTTTTACTTAAGGGCGCAAGAAAATTCGAATTAGAAAAGGTAAAAAACGCTTTAGAACTTCAGAAACATGATACGGTTTTAGAGGTTAATCTTAATGCTATTATTCACAACATTAACGTTCATAAAAGCTTTCTCAAACCAGAAACCAAAATGATGGCGATGGTAAAAGCTTTCTCCTATGGACTTGGTGGTTACGAAATTGCAGAATTTCTTCAACATCATCATATTGATTATCTTGGAGTTGCGTACGCAGACGAAGGAATCGATCTTAGAAAGAAAGGGATTACTTCTCCAATTATGGTGATGAATCCCGAACAACACAGCTACTCCAGCATCATCGACTATCAATTAGAGCCAGAAATCTATAGTATTAGAGTTTTGGACTTATTCTGTGAACAACTGAAACAAAAAAATATTTCTGAAAAATATCCTATCCATATCAAGTTAGAAACAGGAATGCATCGTCTTGGTTTTAAGGAAAATGAATTAGATGAATTGATACAAAGATTGAAGTCGCAAAATGTTAGAATTAAGAGTATCTTTAGCCATCTTTCTTCATCAGATGTTGCCTCAGAAAGAGAATATACACTTGAGCAGATTGCGGTCTTTGACAGAATGTCTTCAAAAATAAGTGCATCTCTGAAGGAGAAACCTATTCGACATATTCTTAATTCGTCGGGAATAGCAAATTACCCAGAATATCAGTTTGATATGGTAAGAATTGGTATAGGTATGGTTGGTATTTCCTCAGACAAAGAAATACAAAAGCAATTACAGAGTGCAGTTTGTTTTAAGACCGTTATCTCCCAAATAAGTGATGTTAAACAGGGTGATTCTATCGGATATTCTCGCAACTACAAAGCTCAAGAAGATACCAAAATTGCAACACTTCCTGTTGGATACGCAGATGGAATTCCAAGGCTTATCGGGAACAGCGTTGGCAAAGTCGGTCTCAATGGTCAATTAGTACCAATTGTTGGGAATGTTTGCATGGATATGATGATGGTTGATGTGGGCAACATTCAAGTCAAAGAAGGTGACGAAGTTAAGATATTTAATTCAAATCCCACTTTAGAGGAATTTGCATCTTATTGTAAAACAATTTCTTATGAGGTATTAACCTCTATATCAAGAAGAGTCAAAAGAGTATATATCAAAGACTAATGAAAAGGCTATTTATTCTTTTTATCATTTGTTTCTTTGGGGTTTTAATGAAATCTCAGGAGGCGTCTCGTCCGAAAGTAGGGCTATCCCTATCCGGAGGCGGAGCTAAAGGATTTGCTCATGTAGGAGTACTAAAAATGATAGATTCCTTAGGAATCAAGATAGATTACGTCTCAGGGACAAGTATGGGCTCTATCATTGGTGGATTATATGCTTCCGGGTATTCTGCAAAACAAATTGAAAGCTTCATCAGCAACACAGATTTCTATACTCTTTTAACCAACGAGAAAACACGAAAAGAAACTTCTTTTTTTACCAAAAATACAGATAAATACATCCTTACCGTACCCATCAAGAATGGTAAAATGAATATGCTTCCAAAAGCCATATCTTCAGGCCAAAAGAATATCTATGTGCTGAAAGAGCTTTTGGATAACGTATCTGAAATCAAGGATTTCTCCAAATTGCCTATTCCCTTCATGTGTGTAGCTACTAACCTGGAAACAGGAAAAATAAAGTACTTTGAAGAAGGAAATTTAGTCAATTCAATCATGGCAAGTTCCGCCTTCCCTTCTTTAATGAATCCAGTCAAAATTGGAGACAGTCTCTATATTGATGGTGCAATGACCATGAATTATCCTTCTCAGCCACTTAAGGATAAAGGAATGGATATCGTTATTGGGGTTAACCTGAGCCAAGATTTTTCCACTCGTGAAGACTTAGAAAGTGCATTAGATATTCTTAATCAAGTTCTTGATTTTCAAATTCAAAATGAAACAAAAAAGCAGATTCAATACACAGACATTAATATTCACCCAAATCTTAAAGGATTAACTGCTTTAAGTTATGACCAGAAAAAGGCGATTATTGACTCTGGTTTTGCTGCAGCAAAGCAATTTGAGTCTGTGTTAAGTAAGTTACCAAAAAGAGAGTTCAGTTATGTTAGAAACCCGGGTAACACCATATTTTCCAACACCTACAAAATAGATGACATTCAGTTGAATAATAATAAGATTTTCAGCAAATCCTATGTTCTGGGAAAAATGAACTTACGAGTGCCATCTGTTCTTTCCTATGCAAGCATCAACGGAATGACGGATAAGTTATATGCAACAGATAACTACAAATTTATTTCCTACGATATTACACGAAAGGATAATAAAAATGTGCTTGTCCTCAATGTAGAAGAAGATGCGACAAGATATTTTCTTAAATTCGGATTACACTATGATGATGCCTTTAAAACAGGCCTTCTTGTCAATCTTACTATTAAGAGATTAATTTTTAAGAATTCGACCATATCTATAGATGGGGTCATAGGCGACCAGCCACGCTATTATTTCAACTATTTCATCGATAATGGATATATACCTGGTTTTGGCCTTTATGCCTCTGGAATGACGCTAGATTTGAAGGATATTAACGGTAACGATGGAGAAGAGTGGAACTGGTATAGAAACAATGCGTTTATACAGTCTACTTGGAAGGACAAATATGCTATAGGTGGAGGATTTTCTTGGGATATTTATAATACAAGATTACCAAACTCTGAAATTACAGATAGAGAAAAGCCTATCAATCCATATGTATTCATAAAAAGTGATACCCAAAATGACCCGGATTTCCCTACAAAAGGAATCTTCATTAATACAGAAGGAAAATTATTAGACCTCTTTAATGAGGAATTGGAAGAAAAGAATCTTCAATTAAAAGGAGACTTCCGGTTCAATTTTCCGATATCAGAAAAAATAGCCTACCAACTGAAATTATACGGAGGTTTCACTTTTGGTTCAGGTATTAGCAAATATTACATGTATAGATCAGGAGGATATATAGCTCAAAACTTAAACAATTTTGTAAGGATGAATGGTTACTACTTTGGAAGTCTTGCTAGTGAAAACATGCTGTTTGCTTCTAATCAGTTCCAATATCAGTTTTATAAAAATTTGTTTGTTATTGTGGATTTTCAAATGCTCAACAACTTTAACAATGTTAATGTAGAAAACGTATTGAAAATCACAAACAGCTCGGCAGGATTAACTTTGGGCTATAAATCACCATTTGGACAAATTAAACTTAACTATAGTCTACCAATCGAAACACAAAAAGGGATATTCTCTGTAGTATTAGGACATTGGTTTTAATTATATGATTACACATTCATTTGAAAATTTAGAAGAAATTACACTTCCTCCACATACCGAAATGTGGCTAGAAAAACTAGTACAGACCGAAGAAAAAAAACTTGGTGATATCCATTATATCTTCTGTGATGATGATTATTTACTCAAAGTGAATCAAGACTTTCTTCAACATGATGATTATACAGATATCATCACCTTTGATTACGTCAAAGGCAAAACCATTTCGGGAGATATTTTCATATCTTTGCAGCGCATTTCTGACAACGCAGAGCTTCTTAATTTACCCTTCGATGAAGAATTAAAAAGAGTTCTAGCACACGGTGTTCTTCACCTTTGTGGGTACAAGGACAAAACAGAAACCGATAAAATAGAAATGCGAGCTAAAGAAGATTTCTATTTAGACTTGTACAAATCTCTTTATTTATAGGACTTTTTTGCAATTGTTTCACGTGAAACAATAAATATTTTAAAAGAATTTTGCATTAATATGATTAATGAAATATATGACGTTATCGTTGTAGGGGCTGGCCATGCAGGAAACGAAGCTGCTGCTGCTGCTGCCAATTTGGGTTCCAAAACCATACTTATCACCATGAATATGGAAACCATTGGTAAAATGAGCTGCAATCCAGCAATGGGAGGTATAGCAAAAGGCCAAATCGTAAGAGAAATTGACGCATTAGGAGGATACAGCGGAATTATTGCTGACAAATCTGCTATCCAATTCAAGATGCTTAATCTCTCCAAAGGCCCTGCTATGTGGTCACCAAGAACTCAGAATGACCGAATGCTTTTCGCAAACGAATGGAGATTAGCGCTTGAAAATACACCCAATTTAGACTTTTTTCAAGATATGGTTAAAAGCTTAATCATTGAAAATAATCAAGTTACAGGCGTTATCACCTCCCTTGGAATCGAAATCAAAGGAAAATCAGTAGTCCTAACTAACGGAACTTTTCTTAATGGACTTATCCATGTTGGAGACAAACAACTTGGTGGAGGAAGAATGGGCGAACCCAAAGCTTTTGGAATCACAGAGCAATTGGTTGACTTAGGATTTGATGCTGGAAGAATGAAAACCGGAACACCACCTCGAATTGACGGAAGATCCTTAGATTATTCCAAAATGGAAGAACAATCTGGTGATATTAATCCTCAGAAATTCAGTTATTTAAATACTCCAAAAATAACAAAGCAAAAAAGCTGCTATATCACTTATACCAATGAAGAAGTACATGATATCTTAAGATCCGGTTTTGATAGAAGTCCAATGTTTAATGGTACAATACAAAGTACTGGTCCAAGATATTGCCCAAGCATCGAGGATAAAATCAATCGTTTTGCAGAGCGAAATCGCCATCAACTCTTTGTAGAACCAGAGGGTTGGGATACCATTGAAATTTACCTTAATGGATTTAGCTCATCTCTACCAGAAGATATACAGATTAAAGCATTGAAAAAGATTCCAGGAATAGAAAACGTCAAGGTTTTTCGACCTGGATATGCGATAGAATACGACTACTTCCCTCCTACACAATTGAGTCATACTTTGGAAACTAAAATCATTGAAAATCTGTACTTTGCTGGCCAAATCAACGGTACAACTGGATATGAAGAAGCTGCGGGACAAGGTTTAATGGCGGGAATTAATGCCCATCTTAAAGTTCATGAAAAAGAAAAATTAGTTCTTAGCAGAGATGAGGCTTATATAGGTGTTCTTATTGATGATTTAATCACCAAAGGAACGGAAGAACCATACCGAATGTTTACTTCAAGAGCAGAATACAGACTACTTCTTAGACAAGATAACGCAGATATCCGACTAACAGAAAAAAGCAACAAAATAGGCCTTGCATCAAATGAAAGACTGGAATTAGTTAACAAGAAAATAGAGGAAAGTGACAAGCTGGAAAATTATCTTAGAGAATTATCTTTGAAACCAAAAGTAATTAATCCAATTCTTGAGGAAAACGAAAGCAATCCAGTAGATCAAGCTTATAAAGCGTCACAATTTCTAACAAGACCAAACATCAACCTTCAAAAACTTTCTTCAGTTGATGAGATAGGAACTGAGCTTCAAAATTACTCTGAAGAAGTGATAGAACAAGCTGAAATCAACATTAAGTACAAAGGTTATATTGAGAAAGAGAAAGAAAATGTAGCTAAATTGCAGCGTATGGAGAATATCAAGATTCCTGAAGATTTTGACTTTTCTAAGATATCTTCTCTTTCCTCTGAAGCCAAACAGAAACTACAGAAAGTATTGCCAAAGACCATAGCACAAGCATCAAGAATTAGCGGTGTCTCCCCTGCCGATATCAATGTTTTGTTGATTTATTTAGGTAGATAGAATTATGGATAACTTGTGGAATGTTTCACGTGAAACATTATAAAAACGCAGAAATAATAATAAATATTGATATTGTTAATTTGTTAGTAAATGAAATCAAAATGATTTATTAGAATCATTGAAGATAACATGTCCTTGTTGAAAAACATCAAAATAAAACATGAAAATTAAAGATCATTTCCTTTCTCAGGAAACCTTCGAAGTAAAAGAAACAGAAATAAAAGGTGTTTTAAAAACCACCCCAGTCCCATCCAATATATCCAAGTATTACGAAAGTACCGATTATATTTCGCATCACCAGGATTCCCAAAGTTTAAAAGAAAAAATATATAAATTCTTTCAGAAATTTAATCTTAACTACAAAAGGAATCTCCTTTCTAAGGAACTCTTTGAAAACGCAAAAGTACTAGACTATGGATGTGGTGCTGGTGAGTTCTTGAAATTTATAGAAAATGATGTTAGAACTTTTGGCTATGAACCTAACGAAGATGCACGCAATTTTGCAAAATCCAAATCCAACAAAACTCAATTCATTTCCAATATTGAGGAAATAGAAGATGATAGTCTGGACGCAATTACCCTATGGCATGTCTTCGAACACATCGAAAATCAAGATGAAATTTTAGAAATATTTTATAGAAAACTGAAGAAGCAAGGAATCCTAATTATTGCTATTCCGAATCATGATTCTTACGATGCAAAATATTACAAAGAATTCTGGGCCGCTTACGATGTCCCTCGACACATTTTTCATATCTCCCAAAATGGAATGAAAAATCTATTTTCGAAAAATGAGAACAAAGAAAAATGGAAACTCAAAAAAATCAAACCTCTCCTACTCGACTCTTATTATATTTCCATCATGAGTGAAAAATACAAAAAAAATCCTCTTTTTTGGATTAAAGGAGGAGTTCTTGGAGCGATTTCTAATTTTAAAGCCTCAAAAACGAACGATTTTTCCAGTTTGATATATATACTCGAAAAAATATAGATATTTAAAATTTAATAGGTTTCTGAAAGTCAATTTTCGGCACAAAAACCACAATTTTCAAAAAAAATCATTTTTCTGACAAAAAAATTGATTACAAAAAAATGACAAACGAAAAATAAGAAAATAAAAAAACGTCTCCAAATTTTGGAGACGTTCTTATTTATAAAAATTAATAGAAATATTAATTATTAATTGCAGCAACTCCTGGAAGTTCTAAACCTTCTAAACTTTCCAACATAGCACCTCCTCCTGTAGAAACATAAGATACTTTATCAGCATAACCATTTTGTTTTACAAAAGCAACACTGTCACCACCTCCAACTAAAGAAAAAGCTCCCAACTTAGTTGCCTCTGTAATACTATCACCAAGAGCAATTGTTCCATTAGCAAAAGTTGGCATCTCGAAAACTCCGACAGGACCATTCCAAAGAATAGTTTTAGAATTCATAATCACATCATGGAAAATCTCTCTTGACTTAACACCTGCGTCCAAACCTTGCCATCCTTCTGGAATCTCATAAATATTTACAACTTTAGTCTCGGCGTCATTAGCAAAATCATCTGCAGCAATAACATCAACAGGTAGATACACATTAACGTTCTGAGCCTTCGCTTTTTCCAGGATAGAAAGCGCAAGGTCCATTTTATCATCTTCAACGATAGAAGTACCGATATGACCTCCTAAAGCCTTAATAAACGTAAAGGACATACCTCCTCCAATAATCAAATTATCAACAGCAGGCAAAATGTTTTCAATAATGGTTATTTTACTTGAAACTTTGGAACCACCTAAAATAGCAGTAACTGGTTTCTCCCCAGAACGAAGTACTTTATCAATAGCCTCCAACTCCTTCTCCATCAACAAACCGAAAAATTTAGTTGAAGGAAAAAACTCGGCAATAACAGCTGTAGAAGCATGCTTTCTATGAGCTGTACCAAAAGCATCGTTAACATATGCATCACCTAACTGAGCAAGACTTTTAGCAAATTCTACATCACCTTTCTCTTCTTCATCGTGAAAACGTAGATTCTCTAACAACAAAACTTCTCCAGGCTTCAAAGCCGCAGCCTTAGCTTTAGCATCATCTCCAATACAATCTGTGCTGAAAATTACTGTTTTTCCTAACACTTTCTCAATTTCAGAAAGAACATTTTTAAGAGAAAATTGCTCACTAACTTTCCCTTTTGGTCTTCCAAGGTGAGTCATAATAATCACAGAACCTCCATCCTCGATAATCTTATCGATAGTAGGTTTTGCAGCTACAATTCTTGTATTATCCGTAACTTCCAATGCTTCATTTTGAGGAACATTGAAGTCAACACGCACTAAAACTTTTTGGTCTTTGAAATTGTGATTCTTTATAGTTTTCATATGAATAAGTGAATTATTTTTTGTGGTACAAATTTACACTTAATCCCCGAAACAAAATTAAATTCGAGTTCAAAAAATCCCAAACCTACAACCAACATTAATCATCTTTCTTTTTTATAAATAAATAAATAATGATGTTGTATAATGTTGTGTGTTGTGAATTTTGGGGAAAAGTTTTTCAAATTACTTTGCCACATTTTACTTTGTAGTAATCCATATTTAATCCATAAGAAATTCAGCTGAAAAACAGCGATATATGATAGTTTTCCACAATTATTAACAATTATTATTATGTTAAATTATTAGCTATTTCAATATGGAAAACTTAACAAGAAGACCCAGAAAAATACATTGAAAAAAAACTTGCATGATTGAGTAAAAAACTGCAATGGACAAATCAATCGGATAATGAGCGGGAAAACTCACATTGTTTTCCACACCTTCTACAAGCATTATTCTCACTTGATATTAATAAAATGTTAATTGATGGTAGGTCAAATATTTATGGTTTCCACCTTCAAATTTTAACCTTGGTTATCAACCTTTTAAAAAATTAAAATAGAATGATTTCAAAATTATCTTGTGGATAAAAATGTGATTAGGTCAATATGGTGTAAATTTGTAGCAAACCCTAATATAAATTACAAAATGAAAATTGCTATTGCTTGCGACCATGCTGGTTACGAATACAAAGAGTTTTTAAAGGCTGAATTGTCCAAAAAGTATGAGATAGAAGACTTTGGAACCAATGCTCCAGATTCTGTAGATTATCCTGATTACGTTCATCCAGCTGCTACTTCTGTAGAAGAAGGTGTTAATCAATTGGGAATTTTGGTTTGTGGAAGTGGTCAAGGAGTTCAATTAGCTGCTAATAAACATCAAAAAATTAGATGTGCGCTTTGTTGGATGCCTGAGTTGGCTTCGCTTGCAAGACAACATAATAATTGTAATATGGTCGCTATTCCTGCAAGATTTATTGCTAAAGAATTGGCTCTGGAAATTGTAGAAAAATTTCTAAGTACCGATTTTGAAGGAGGAAGGCACGAAGGAAGAGTCTCAAAAATTAGTTTTTGCTAAACACATAAAGGCTTGTAAATCTGTTTACAAGCCTTATTTATTTTTTATTTCTTATCTTTGTATCGTAGATTTTACTCATCTATACTTCTCCACAACCTTTTAACCAAATCGTCAAAAAGGTTTTCTCTCCCACTTCTCCATATTTGTTGTAATTTTATGCAGGATAAATATCTCTGTACAAAAACAATGAAATTAGATAATTTCAATAAAATGTGTTGTTGATTGATTTGTTTTATCCTTTACGAAAAGGAAAAAATAAACTAAAATGTAGAAAAAAAATTAAATTAAAATGTCAAAGAAAAAATCAAAATTTATATCAAATAAAAATAATGGTAAATTAAGGGAAATAGGAAGATTAATCCTGAAATTTATGCAACAGAATTCGTCCAAAATCTATAATTATAAGCAGATTTCGGATGGAATAGATTACAAAAACCCACGCCAAAGAGAGCAAGTTATACAAGCTTTACATATGCTGCGTGCGGAAGATAGCATCAAAGAAGTAGAAAATAACAAGTATATCATTAATCTCAAAATCGAAGGTACGCTTACAGGAATTATAGACTTCAACCATTCTGGTAATGCTTATGTCAATGTTGATGGCATAGATGACGATATATTTATCCATTCTAAGAATGTTAAAGATGCCTTGCAAGGCGACAAAGTCTTAATCGTAACTTATCATTTCAAAGGAAAGAAATTAGAAGGTTCTGTTCTGGAAGTATTAGAAAGAAACAGAGAAGAATTTGTTGGTACTTTGGAATTGGTAAAACACAAGGACTTTGGATTCGTCGTTTGTGATAAAAAGCAAATCAACACCGATATTTTTGTCAAAAAAAGAAACCTGAGAGATGCCAAAGATGGCGAAAAAGTCTTGGTCAAAATCATCGATTGGAGACCAGAAGATAAAAATCCTGAAGGTGAAATTCTGAAAGTTTTGGGTGCGCCAGGTGAACATGAGACAGAAATCCACTCCATCCTTGCAGAATATGGTCTCCCCTACACTTTTCCTGAAGAAGTAGAAAAAGAAGCTGAAGAAATTGATCGAAATATCCATGATTCTGAGGTTAAGAAGCGTTGGGATATGCGTGGAATATTGACTTTTACCATCGACCCAAAAGACGCAAAAGACTTTGATGATGCTTTATCTTTAAGAAAATTAGAAAACGGAAATTGGGAAGTTGGAGTCCATATTGCGGATGTTTCGCACTATGTTGTTCCAGGGACTTTATTGGATGATGAAGCATATGACAGGGCAACGTCTGTATATCTTGTAGATCGCGTGGTTCCGATGCTTCCAGAAGTATTGAGTAATGATGTCTGTAGTCTTCGTCCTCATGAAGATAAGTACACATTTTCTGCAGTTTTTGAATTGAATGATAAAGCTGAAGTCCTCAATCAATGGTTTGGGAGAACGGTAATCCATTCTGACAGACGATTCACTTACGAAGAAGCTCAGGAAAGAATTGAAACCAAAGAAGGCGATTTAGCTGAAGAAATATTAGTTCTCGACCGATTGGCAAAGATTCTCAGAGCTAAAAGGATTGACAAGGGCGCTATTACCTTTGATAGAAGCGAAGTGAGATTCAATTTGGATGAAAATAACGAACCAATCGGAGTATATTTCAAGATGAGCAAAGACTCCAATCACTTGATTGAAGAATTTATGCTTTTGGCGAACCGAAAAGTTTCAGAATATATTTCATTGAATCGTAAAGGAGAACCTACGGATAATACTTTTATTTATCGTGTTCACGATGACCCGGACCCAACAAAATTGGAGGCATTGAGAGATTTTGTTTCCACATTCGGGTACAAAATGAATCTTGCTAATTCCAAAAAAGTGGCGGAAAGTATGAACCAGCTTTTGCATGATGTCAAAGGAAAAGGAGAAGAAAATATGATTGAAACTCTCGCAATGCGAAGCATGAGTAAAGCAGTATATTCCACAGACCCAATTGGACATTATGGATTAGGATTCGAGTATTATTCGCACTTCACCTCTCCTATTCGTCGATATCCTGATTTAATTGCACATCGTCTTTTACAGCACTATTTGGATAAAGGAAAATCACCAAACAAACCAGAATATGAAGAAAAATGTAAGCATTGTTCTTCGATGGAACGTTTAGCTGCAGATGCCGAAAGAGATTCTATCAAATTTATGCAAGTCAAATTCATGGAAAAACATTTGGGAGAAGAATTCCAAGGAGTTATTTCTGGAGTTGCTGAGTTTGGTTTTTGGGTTCAGATTCCTGAAAACGGAGCAGAAGGTCTTATCAAATTACGAGATTTGACCGACGATTCTTATATGTATGATGCGAAGAGTCATGCGGTATTTGGCACTCGTCATGGCAAACAATATCAACTTGGTGATAACATCAAAATCAAAGTTACCAAAGCCAATTTGGTTCGTAAACAATTGGATTTCAAAATTATTGATTAGCAATGTGGACGAGGTTTTTCGATATCATAAGAGCAGTAGTTTTTTTTTCAAATATTTACATCTTTTTATATGTAGTTCTTAATACCTTTATTACAGGAGGAAATCTTTTTTTGATGATAATTGTTTATACCATTATAGGTTACTTACTTTATCAAAAGATTGAAAAAGAATGGAGGTTAATGTTCCTTTGGTTTGATTATTACTGGATTTTGTTACCTTCTATTTTTAGCCTTTTTTTTATGATTAATTATTACTTTTCTGATTCCCCGAAGATTGAGAAGTATAATTTCAGATTTCATATTATGACAGATAATAGTCCTTACACAAAGAAAGGATATCCTTCTCAGATTATTTTAGAAAATAACACTTACAATAACTATCCATTGATAAGAACTTTTCTAAATTATGATCACAAATTTAAAAGAGATATTGTTATACTGACTACCGAGAACGGCTTTTTTGGGTTAAAAGTTCTAAAAAATTATGAATTTTCTCGCGAGAACCTTACATTTGAATAGAAAATAAAAACATGATAGAGCTAATCTTTTCTGCGATAGGACTTGGTCTAATGTTGAGTTTGGTTTTTATTGGACCAATATTCTTCCTGTTGATCGAGACCAGTTTCCTAAGGGGACCAAAGCATGCTCTTGCGCTTGATTTTGGTGTTATTTCTGCGGATTTGGTTTGTATAGTTGCAGCCTATTTTGCAAGTAAAGATTTAGTTGAGATTATTGATAAACATCCTGGTTTTTATCGGATTACTGCTTTAATTATTCTGATCTATGGCGTTTTTATGATTGTCTCCAAAACCAAAATGCACATAGAAGGAGAGTCCAAATTGATTAATCAAAACTATTTCAAGACCTTTATCAATGGTTTTTTCCTCAATTTATTAAATATTGGAGTGGTTCTTTTTTGGCTGGTGACAGTTATTTCGGTCAGAAATCAATATCCTGATATCGAAAAATTTGTACTCTATATCGCAATAATGATTGCGACCTATCTTTTTATCGATTTATTAAAAATATTCTTGGCAAAGCAGTTTCATGATAAACTAAATCAGCGAGTTGCTAATGTTATCAGAAATAGTGTAGGTGTGATACTGATAGTTTTTAGTATTTTCATTTTTTTGCAGAGTTACGCAAAATATAACACCTTCGATAAAAGGCTTCAAGAAGCCGAACATCAAGAACAAAGAGACTAATTCTTATGAAAGAAGTTATGATACCGACATCCTTAAAAAAGGGTGACAAAATTGCCATCATCTCCCCTGCTGGATTTGTTGAAAAATCAAGTTTAGAAAAAACCATCAGCCTAATTGAGACTAAAGGATACGAGCCTGTTTTGGGCCAATTTGCGTTGGGGAAATTTTCTAACGGATACAATTACTCAGGGACGGAAAAGGAACGAATTTCTGATCTTAATTGGGCGTTTAATGACCAAGAGATTAAAGCGATTTGGGCGTCGAGAGGTGGTTACGGCTGTCAACACTTGCTTCGTCATCTGAAACTTTCAGAATTTAGAAGGAGTCCGAAATGGTATATTGGCTACTCTGACAACACGGTAATCCAAAGTTATTTGTTGAAAAACGGATTTGCGTCCATTCATGGACAGACGATTAAGACCGCAAGTTTTGGTGTATCAGAGGAAGGATATGAAGGTATTTTTGAAATTCTGAAAGGTAAAAAACCAAAATATTTCATCGAAAAGAATTCTTTCAATAAAAATGGAATAACTGAAGGCGAATTGGTTGGTGGAAATTTAGCTTTGATTTATGCGCTTTTGGGAACCAATTATTCTTTTAATTTCAAAGATAAAATCCTTTTTATCGAAGATATTGGCGAGAATTTTTATGCTCTAGACCGAATGCTCATGAGCCTTGATTTGGCAGGAGTTTTTAGAAAAATTAAAGGGCTAATTATTGGAGGAATGACGAATATGGGCGATGAAAAAGAAAACAAAAATTATGAAGAATCTTTTGATGAATTTGCTTATCAATTGATTTCTGAACGTCTCAAGAAGTACTCCTTCCCTACTCTATTTGGCTTTCCAAACGGACATATTTTTGACAATCGACCTTTGATTATTGGCGGAAATGTAAAGATGAAGATTGAGAATAATGTTGAGGTAGATTTTAGTAGTTAATTGCTTATCACTCATCATTGATCACTTATAAAAATGGCAGATCACAACGATTTCGGGAAACAAGCAGAAGATTTGGCGGTCGATTTTTTAGTCAAGAAAAACTATAAAATCATCACAAGAAACTTCCGTTTTCAAAAAGCTGAAATTGACATCATCGCCGAGTTTGAAGACCAAATCATCATTGTTGAAGTCAAAGCAAGAAATACGGATTTGTTTTTGGAGCCACAGGAAGCCGTTAACAAGAGAAAAATAAAACTTATTGTAACTGCAACAGATGAATTTCTAAGACAACGCAGCGAGACCAAAGAAGTCAGATTCGACATTATTTCTGTGCTTCCCGATGTAATGGGAAAGCTACAAATCACCCATTTAGAGAATGCTTTCGAAGCATTTGATGCCAACTGATGAATTTCCCTTTTTATTTTGAAATTTCTGGACAGAAAATTTATTGGCATCTCATACTTGAGGTCCTCGCCTTCTTCCTAGGAATCCGGTATTACTATTTTTTGAGAAGAAGGTCTAATGACACCATTTCTAACATCAATCGATTGTGGATATTGTTGGGAGCAATGATTGGCGCTTTGTTGGGTTCGAGGTTGATTGCGTCATTTGAAATAAAAGATTTTTACCAAAATTTTTCATGGTTGCAGTTCTATGGCAACAAAACCGTTTTAGGAGGTTTTTTAGGGGGATTATTGGGTGTTGAAGGCATCAAAAAACTCATCGGAGAGAAGCAATCTTCGGGAGACATGTATGTTCTACCTATTATTTTTGCCTTGTTTATTGGAAGAATTGGATGTTTTTCGATGGGTGTTTTTGAACCAACTTTCGGAATCGAAACCAGCTCTTTTCTTGGAATGGATTTAGGAGATGGCAAAATGCGACATCCAGTGATGTTGTACGAAATGACTTTCCTTTTTGTCTTGTTTTTCTTTTTCAGATGGCTTTTGAAGCACAAGTATAAGAATTACAGGAATGGAGATTCCTTTATCATTTTTATGTTATTGTATTTTGGATTTCGGTTTTTGATGGAGTTTTTGAAGCCTCATTATGAGATATTTTTGGGACTTACCATTATCCAATGGTGTACAATTTTTATTTACATTTATTACTGGAAATTTTTTAAAAGAATGCTATGACTAATTTTTTTACTGTGGTTATTACAGCGTTTTTGATTACCGTACTTATTATGTCATACGTCATAACCTTAATTTTAGGGAAGAAAAGACTTACTCTACCTGTTTTTGCTGGCACTTTTGGAGGTCTGCTTTTAGTTATCCTTATTGTAGCCGCTGTTTTATTATCTATAGGATTTAGTATGTGCTCTTCGGGTTCATTAAGGTAAGAGTGTGGGTAACTTTAATTTTTATGAGCACACAGCACTGGAATTCAGTTTTAACTCAAATAAAATGAGAATAGAATTAATTATCATCACCATTTTCGTAACGGCCCTCGTCCTATTAGGCTGTAAGAAGGCACAACCAAAAGAGATTGAAAACAAAGCAATAGAGAAAAAGATTGAAGTTACCGACAAAGACAGTATTATTACAGAAAAAAATAGGACTCACATTTATTCTACCGACATTGATAAACTTTCTAAGGTTATTCATTTTAAAGAATATCAACCAGTTAGAGTAGATTATTATTATTTATATATCGACAATTCTGCAGGAAGAATCCCTGGTCCATCAGATGATTTTCTGGAAGCAAATTTAGAATTTGATGTGGAGACAATGGAAGAAATAAGGGATATTTTAAGTCACGCAGAAATTGCAACTCTCGGGACTTCAAAAAAAGAATTCGAATTTTCTTGGTTGGATAAAGAAACAAAAGAAGAACTGTTGAAAGAACCAGAAAGAGGAGGAATAGAAGATATTTTATTTGGAACCAATGGTCAAATTTGGCTGTTAAGAAACAAAATTCTCTACAAAAAACGTTAGAAAATGGAAAGCCCTGAGTTAATTTTTTATGCAACTTTATTTTTACTGGTTTTCTCATTTTTTGTTTTAATTTCATTAAAAAAATATCGTAAAAGTGCAACAATAGTTTTTTGCGCTACATTGTTGTTTTCTTTCAGCATAATCATAATTTTATTGCAAGGAGGAAGTATCTTTGGATTGAATTTCGGATATTTTAAATAAAAAAAATGCACAAAACACGCCCCTATATTTACTACGATTACACCAAAAGCCTTTGTCCAGAATGTTTGGAAACGATTGACACCAAAATTGTTTTCCGAGATGATAAAGTTTGGATGCTAAAATATTGCAAAACACATGGCGAATCCGAAGTGATGATTGCCGATGATGTTGAATATTACAAGCAAATCCGAAACTACAATAAACAGTCCGAAATGCCAATGAAATTCAACACGAAAGTGCATTTTGGATGTCCTTACGATTGCGGATTGTGTACAGATCACGAACAACATTCGTGTCTTTCAATTGTTGAGGTAACCGATCGTTGTAATTTGATCTGTCCAACGTGTTACGCAAGTTCGGCTCCTAATTATGGGAACCATCACACGTTGGAAGAAATCAATAAAATGTTTGATACCATTGTTGCGAATGAAGGAGAACCAGATGTTGTTCAAATTTCTGGCGGTGAACCAACCGTTCATCCACAATTTTTTGAAATTTTGGATCTAGCGAAGTCAAAACCGATCAAGCATTTGATGCTCAATACCAACGGAATCCGAATCGCCAAAGACCGAGAATTTGTTCGAAAATTAGCATCTTATATGCCTGATTTTGAGATTTATCTTCAATTTGACAGCTTCGAACCCGAAGTTTTAAAACAATTAAGAGGCGAAGATTTAACGGAAGTTCGCCGAAAAGCGATTGAACATCTGAATGAATTCAATCTTTCAACAACATTGGTGATTACGCTTCAAAAAGGTTTAAATGACCACGAAATTGGTAAAATTTTAGATTATGCTTTAGCGCAAAAATGTGTGAGAGGAGTTACGTTTCAACCAACTCAGGTTGCGGGAAGAACGGATAATTTTAATTCAGAAAAAGATAGAATTACGTTGACTGAAGTTCGTAGAAAAATTTTGGAACAATCGCCTGTTTTTGAAGGTGCAGATTTAATTCCAGTTCCGTGTAATCCGGATGCACTTTGCATGGCTTATGCGCTGAAAGTTCCATCTGACGAAACTGAAAATCAAGAAAAAACCATCATCAACGGACACGAAATTGTTCCAATGACGAGATTTGTAAGTCCCGAAGATCTATTAAATAATTCCAGAAATACGATTGTTTACGAACACGACGATAGAATTAAAGACCATCTCATTAACCTTTTCAGCACCGGAATTTCGGTGGATTGTGCAGAAAGTGAGTTTAATGATTTGATGTGTTGTCTTCCAAGGGTGAAATCGGATTCATTAGACTATTCTAATCTCTTCCGAATTATCATCATGAATTTTATGGACGCTTATGATTTCGATGTAAGAGCAGTGAAGAAATCATGTGTTCATATTGTGAGCAAAAAGAACAAATTAATTCCTTTTGAAACCATGAATTTGTTCTATCGCGATGGAAAAATCAAAGAACTAAGAGATTAAAAGATGAGCAGTGATAATTTAGTTGAACTTGGAATTTTCCTTGAAATAGCTTCAGTATTTATATTTTTTGTAGCTTTATTAGTGCTGATTTTCAGTAAAGAATATCGAATCAAAGCTCTGATTGTTATGATTATCTGTGTAATAACGTGTGTTATTGGTTTTGGGCTATGCTTTTCGAACATGAGTTTAGGAGCAATGCATTAATTTTTTTTCAAATGGAAGCAATGATTATTTTTCTAATTCTGTTAACAATTTTATTTTGGGTTTTTGTTTTTTGGCTTATTTTTTCTGGGTTTGTCAAGCAAAGAAAAGCAACTGATGAAGCTACGAAAAATTCTGGTCAATTGAGAATGATTGTTGGTGTAATAATACTTGTCATTGGAGGTAGTTTTTGTGGATTAG
>NZ_JBYVEB010000007.1:0-66892 GCF_058117085.1 Chryseobacterium sp. CG10_8
TTTTAAAAGTTCTATTTCTTCTAAGTTCAAATCAAAGCCACTTTTATCAAGTAATATTTTTTCAAAATCAATCTTAAATAAACCTCTAACTTTAGTATTATTTTTAAAACATCTAAAAGGTTCCTTAAAATAATCAGCATAATCCCTAAAACTAGGAATACTATTTTCTATTGGGTAAGTCATAATTTTCACATTATTTAAAAACTTCGTTCATGTAATTAATTTTGTCTTCTTCGCTTGGTCGGTAATAGGCATTAAATACCTCTAAACTAGTATGACCAGTGTAAGACATGATTATTTTATCCGGAACCAGCTGATTTTTCAATATTGTTATAAAGCTCCTCCTGGAAGTATGACTCGAAATTCGGCGCCAAAAATTTGAGTTCTTCTCAACCAGCTCATCACCATATTTCATTGTCTTTTTTATTTCTTCATCAAATTCAAGCTCCTTAAAAACTTCTTTGATATATAGATTCATCTTTTGATTAGTAATTCTTGGTAACTCATAATCATATTTTTCTAAAATCTCCCTAGATATTGAATTTAAAGGGATTGCTAATTTCTTTGATTTACTCTTTAAATCTGTGACTCTAATAAAATTTCCTTGTATATCACTCTTTGAAATCTGACTATAATTCCCAAATCTCATTCCTGTTGTACAGCCAAGAACAAATAAGTCTCTAACCTTCTCCAGTCGTTTGTTTTTAGAGAAATCATAATCATAGATTTTCGTTACTTGTTCAAGATTTAAAGCGATTTCATCAGTTTGAAATTTCGGAGGTTTCTTAAAATTAAAAAAGTCCGAATTATATGTATGCTTTTTGGTGTAAGCCCAGTTTAGAAAGGTTTTTAAAAGTCCAACATTTCTATGGACAGTATTTGCAGAATGTTTACGATTTTCAATACAGAATTTTAAAAATTGATTATACTTCTTTTCATCGAATTTTCCTAAAGCCAATTTTGCATTTGAACTAACTTGAAAATCTTCTAAAAGGTTACGATTGCACTTATAACGTTTAAGCGTTGAATTTGAGATTGAATTTCCTGAATAATCATTTTCCTTCTCTTCAATAAATAAGTCATATATTCTGAAGAAATCATCTACTTTCTTTGTTTTCTTAAAATGTTCATCAAATCTCTGTCTAAGAATATCAATTGTTAATTCTTCGTTGATGTTTTTATATCGATTTACCATTTCAAGAAAAAATGAACTATATCTATCTAATTGTTTTTTGATACTCCTATGGTTTTCCGCTTTAGATGTTCTTCCATTTAAATCATTGGGTAATCTATTTTTGAAATCCCATTCATTAGGTTTTAATTTTTCACCAGTTGAATATATAAAACTCTTCTTTTCATTATCGAAATACGACCGGAAGTAGATTAGTGATTCTTTGACTGAATTAGGTTCTTTTAACTTATATGTAAAATTCATTAGGTGCTAATTTAGGTGCTAAAAATTCAACAAATAAACATAAAATACACCTATGTTTATTTATACAAATATAGATAAATTACTGATAAACCGTATATTTATTGAAAATAAATTATAACCATTTTAATAAGGTTCATTTCCCTCCAACTCCACATTTTAAGATAGAACCCATTGAAAATTCAGTGGGTTTTCTTTTTTCATTATGACACAAATAAATTAACTGGTTAATGCTGACATTTCTCACCATTCAAAAACTCTTAATCTTTGATAATTTTTCTGCAAACAATGTCTAAATTTGAATAAAATTTCAATAATGAAAACATCTCCCGAACTAAAACTATTCTCATTTCTCTTCTTTCTTCTAACCACCTTTTATTATGCTCAGAAAAACGAAAATAGGTATCAACCCAAAGAATATGTAGAAATCACTCATCCAGAGTGGTCGAAAAATGCTACTATTTACGAGGTCAACATAAGACAATATACCCCAGAAGGAACTTTCAAAGCTTTTGAAAAACACTTACCAAGGCTTAAAAATATGGGAGTAGATATTATTTGGCTGATGCCTATACATCCTATTGGAGAGACCCATAGAAAAGGAAAATTGGGAAGCTACTATTCCGTGAAAGATTTCAAAGGTATTAATCCAGAGTTTGGAACGATGCAAGATTTCAAACATTTAGTCAATGAGATTCATAAGTCTGGAATGCATGTCATTATAGACTGGGTCGGGAATCACTCAGCATGGGATAATCCTTTGGCAAAAGAACATCCAGATTGGTATACCAAAAACAGAGATGGAAACTTTCAACCTACGCCTTGGTACGATTGGGATGATGTTATTGATTTCGATTACAACAATTCAGAATTTAGAGAATACATGACTGGAGCACTGAAATTTTGGATCAAAGAAGCCAACATTGATGGGTATAGAGCAGATGTTGCCGGATTTATTCCAGTTGATTTTTGGGAAAATGCTCGCCAAGAGTTAGACCAAATAAAACCAGTCTTTATGCTGGCAGAATGGGAAAGCAGAGATTTGTATAAAAAATCTTTTGATATGACCTATTCTTGGACATTATTTGATAAAATGAAGGATGTTACCACACAAAACAAAGGAATTGGCGGATTAGTTGAATATCTAGCTCATGATGTTGGTTCATCACCAAGAAACGCGTACAGAATGCTTTTTACCGACAACCACGACATGAATTCTTGGACCGGAACTCCTCAGAAAAATTTCGGAGAAGGCTACGAAACCACTATAGTTTTTTGCAGCGTTGTTAACGGAATGCCTTTAGTCTATAGTGGACAAGAAGCGGACCTTAATAGAAGCCTTAACTTTTTTGATAAAGATCTGATAGATTTTAGCAATTTAAAATACGAAAAGTTGTTCAAAACCTTGTTTGACCTTAAACATCGCAACCAGGCTTTATGGAATGGTAAATATGGGGGCGAAATGATAAGAATCACCAATAACCAGCCTAACCAAGTTATTTCTTTCTATAGAGAAAGTAACAAAGATGCAGTCATTTCGATTTTTAATTTTTCTGATAAACCGGTGGAAGTCACCCTTAATACAAAGGATTTCAAAGGTAACTACACTGACGTTTTCAACACTGCAAGATCAACTCTTGGGAACGCCACAACATATCAAATGAAGCCTTGGGCTTATATTATTATGGAGAAAAACTAAGCAAACCTAGATATATCTAAGCAACTAAAGATTCAAAAAAATACAAAAAAACAAATAATACTAAAGATTTTTTTATATTTGCACATTAACAATTTTAAAAAACCAAACTATGTCAGACATTGCATCAAGAGTAAAAGCTATCATCGCTGATAAGCTTGACGTTGAAGAAACAGAAGTAACTAACGAAGCTAGCTTCACTAACGATTTAGGAGCTGATTCATTAGATACTGTTGAGTTGATTATGGAATTTGAAAAGGAATTCAACATCCAAATTCCTGATGATCAAGCAGAAAAAATTACTACAGTAGGTCACGCTATCACGTACATCGAAGAAGTAGTAAACAAATAATATCTTCAACCGAATATCAATTATTGAAAATTTATGGAATTAAAAAGAGTAGTCGTTACAGGCTTTGGCGCAATTACCCCTATTGGCATTAATGCTGATGAGTATTGGAATAACCTTATCAAAGGTGAGAGTGGAGCCGCTCCGATTACTCTTTTTGATGCCACAAATTTCAAAACTAGGTTTGCCTGCGAAGTAAAAAACTTTGATCCACTTAACTACTTCGAAAAAAAGGAGGCAAAAAAAATGGATCGTAACACACAATTTGGGATGATTGCAGCAAAAGAAGCTGTTGCTCATTCTCGAATTATTGAAGACAATGTTGACAAAAACAGAGTTGGTGTTATCTGGGGTTCTGGAATAGGAGGATTAGAAACATTTGAAACTGAGGTTTTAGGTTGGGCTAATTCAGAGATTCCTAGATTCAACCCTTTCTTTATTCCAAAAATGATTGCGGACATTACGCCAGGACATATTTCTATTGAATATGGCTTCCATGGCCCTAACTACACCACTGTTTCCGCTTGTGCTTCTTCGGCCAACGCACTTATTGATGCTAAAATGCTTATCCAGTTAGGAAAAGCAGATGTAATCGTTTGTGGAGGCTCTGAAGCTGCGATTACTGCAAGTGGCGTGGGAGGATTCAACGCGATGATGGCACTTTCTACGAGAAATGATGATCCAAAAACTGCTTCAAGACCTTTTGACAAAGACAGAGATGGATTTGTGTTAGGAGAAGGAGCGGGATGTATCATTTTGGAGGAATACGAACACGCTAAAAAACGTGGAGCAACAATTTACGCAGAACTGAAAGGTGGAGGAATGAGTGCTGATGCACATCACATGACTGCGCCACATCCAGAAGGTCTAGGTGCTTACTTGGTAATGAAAAACTGTCTAGAAGACGCAGGTCTTTCAACGGATGATGTTGATCACATCAATATGCATGGAACTTCTACTCCTCTTGGAGATATCGCAGAGTCTGCTGCAATTTCTAGATTACTTGGAGATCACGCTTACGATATCCAAATCAATTCAACAAAATCAATGACAGGGCATCTTTTAGGAGCTGCTGGTGTTATCGAAGCTATCGCTTCATTAGGTGCGATTATGCATGGGATTGTCCCTCCGACAATTAACCATTTTACGGACGACGAAAAAATCGACAATCGATTGGATTTCACATTCAATACGGCAGCGAAAAAGGATGTAAAAGTAGCCATGAGTAATACTTTTGGATTTGGAGGACATAACGCTTGCGTACTTTTCAAAAAAATTGAGTTGTAAGATTGGATGTATTTGAAGAAATACTTTTCTAAATTCCTTCCGCTTAAAAGAAAAAAAAATCTCTCTGGCAGAGATGTGGTTCTTAGTGCCAAAATCAGTCAGTTAATTGGGCATCCCATTGGAGATATCCAACATTATCGAAAAGCTTTCACTCTTAAAAATTCTTCTCAGGAAGACCATCACTCCTATGAAAGATTGGAGTTTTTGGGAGATTCTATGTTAGGAGCAATCATATCTAACCATCTCTATGAGAAGTATGACACTGCCAATGAAGGTTTTCTCACTCAGATGAAATCCAAAATTGTCAACCGAAGGTATCTTAATCAGATTGGTGACGAACTAAAGCTTACTGATTTTATTGTTCTAGGAAGAAAAAAAATGCTCAGCGCTAATATCTCTGGTAACTTACTGGAGGCTTTAATTGGTGCTATTTATCTAGATTTAGGATACACTCTTTGTAATGATATTGTTTTAAACAAAATTATTACACAAGAAAAAATGAATGCCTTAGAAGGCAAAATTGTCAGCTACAAAGGTCTCCTCTTGGAATGGAGTCAGAAGACGAAGCAAGTCATCTCCTATCAAACAACGTCAGAGAATGGCGTTTCGGGACTTACTTTTAGGTGCAATATATTTTTGGAGCAGAAAAGGATAGCTACCGCTACCGAAACCTCTAAGAAAAAAGCAGAAGAAAAAGCAGCTCAAAGAGCTTTCTATAGTTTAGATAAAAAACAAGATATTCTTGGACATTCAAAGAATCATATTTGATGATCTAGAACAAGAAGACTCCACCGTAGGATTAGTAAAGCTGGTTGAGAAGTTGGATGATGTTCTGTTCTTTTTCAAACTCAATCAAAATCAAAGCATCAGTTTCTCACGAGGAGATGATTTGAAGATTGAGGGAGAACATTATGACCACTATTTCATGGTTTTTGAAGGAATTGATCCAGAGACCAAAACATGTTACAGGTGGATTAACAACAAATCTTGTTATTCAGTAGAAAAAAAGGCAATTACAGAACTATTTGCTAATGAGGAAGAAACAAGATTTCTACTCCCATCAATCACCGAAATAGATTATATTATTATTACAACAGATAAGTTTGTTGATTTTTCATTAATTTTGCTGCCGGAAAATCTTGTTTTACCAATAATGGGAAAAAAGATTACTTCCGAACAAGAATTATATCATATCATTCAATATTATGAATAAATACCTAAAAAAAACTAAAATAATCGCAACATTAGGACCTGCATCTTCTGACAAAAAAACAATGTCAGAATTGATAAAAGCGGGTGTTGATGTATTTAGAATTAATTTTTCGCATGCCGATTATGACTTAGTTAGAAATAACGTACGTCTCATTAGAGAACTTAACCAAGAAATGGGAACTTCTGTTGGGATATTAGGAGATTTGCAAGGTCCGAAACTTAGAGTAGGAGTTGTTAAAGAAGGCTCTTACCTTAATCCAGGAGATATCTTGACCTTCACCAATGAAAAAATTGAAGGTGATTCCACTAAAGTTTATATGACCTACCAACAGTTTCCGAACGACGTCAAGGTAGGCGAAAGAATCCTTATTGACGATGGCAAACTTGTATTAGAGGTTATCGACACTAACCATGTTGATACCGTAAGAGCAAAAACGATTCAAGGAGGACCGTTGAGTTCCAAAAAAGGAGTTAACCTTCCGAATACCAATGTATCTCTTCCAGCTTTGACAGAGAAGGATATTGAAGACGCTAACTTCATGCTAGAATTAGAACTGGATTGGATAGCACTTTCATTTGTTCGTCATGCTCAGGACATCAAAGACCTTAAGGATTTAATTGCAAAACATCCAACTAATAATGACAAAACCCCAATTATCGCCAAGATTGAAAAACCAGAAGGGGTAAAAAACATCGACGAAATCTTAAGTGAATGTGATGGATTGATGGTTGCACGTGGTGACCTTGGGGTTGAAGTTCCGATGGAGGAAGTTCCAGCAATTCAAAAAATTCTTGTTGAAAAAGCAAGAAACTATTCTAAGCCAGTAATTATTGCAACCCAAATGATGGAAACAATGATTACCAGCCTGACTCCAACAAGAGCAGAGGTTAATGACGTTGCTAACTCTGTTTTAGATGGAGCCGATGCGGTAATGCTTTCAGGAGAGACTTCTGTGGGAAGATATCCGGTAGATGTAGTCAAAAACATGACTAAAATTGTAAAAAACATCGAAAGCACCAATTTCTATAAAAGTAAAAACGCTCCTATCGAAAAAGAATTTAATTGCATTGATAGCAGATTTATTACCAACAGAATTTGTTTAGCTGCTGTTAGAATCGCGAAAACGACCGAAGTTGAAGCGATCATTACCCTTACACACACTGGATACACGGCGTTTCAGATTTCAGCTCATCGACCAAATTCGCATATCATTATTTTCAGTTCTAATCATAAAGTAACAACTATGTTGAATCTACTTTGGGGCGTTAGAGCTTACTATTATGACAGTAACAAATCTACGGATGAAACTATTATTCAAGTTAACAAATTAACCGAAGATCTTGGCTTTGTTGAAAAAGGAGATTTTGTTATCAACCTTAATGCAACACCAGCTGGAGAAGGAGGAAAAACCAATACGTTAAGACTTACAACGATATAATCCTAGATTATAGAACATATAAAATAAAGCCTTGTGAACTTCACAGGGCTTTATTATTTCCCTAACCAAAACCTTTAGACTATAAACAAAAAGGATGCGACTTCTCAGACGCATCCTTCTTTATATTATCATTAAATATTTTATTCAATTACAATTCTCTTGACTCCTACCACTTCATTATTATTCAAAATATTAACTACATAGATACCAGCGTTAATACCTCTAATATCAACTGGTACGTAATCCGAAGATTTACCAAAATCAAGCTTCCTAACCAACTTACCACTCATATCAAAAACCTGAATTGCATTCATTTTTTCATTTTTCAATTCAATGAAAAACTTTCCATTAGAAGGATTTGGGAAAATATTAATCTCTGCATTGGTTTTCTCTTTAATTTCATCAGTAGCTAGACTAACAAGAGGAGCTGTACCATAAGAAACCAAAAATGAATTAACAATCAAATGAGGATTGTAGCCATCATTACAGTTAGCACAAGTTACTCCAGTTATGCAATTAGGATTATTAGCATGGCAAAAATCAACATAAGAATTATCAAAAACATACTTTAGCGATACACTTGGCTGAGAAACATACGCATTCATACTATAATCATAATATTGCGCAATACTTCCTGGACACCATCCTGCTCTATTGTAATACCAAGTCCCATTTTGCGGACTACAACCGTCTGGATTGGGATTACAAACTTTCCAGTTATTTTGTGTAAAGGTTTGCAAATTATTAACCCAAATATGGTGCGTATTATTAGAAAATTCTGCTGCGTTATTGGTGTTATTATCTCCCCACCCGTGCCCTGTTGAAACAAGTTTGATTTTCGCAGAAACCGTATTTGGCGGAAAATTCTTCACAACCTCAGGAACTGGCTGAAGATTTCCCGGATCTCCAAACTGATGCGTACTAGTCCACAATTTCTGAACCTTAGAATAAGGATACTGTGCAGTACCAGCAACATAACCTAATTGAAGCGTATAAAGAAAACCGTTACCAGTAGTTCCAAGATTAACTCTAAATTTTGTTTTACCCTTTAACAAAGAAGCAAAATCAGTTAAATCAATACTATGATAACACGAAACACCATAAGGCGTAATGTACCTTATAATTTCGTACCATTCACCATCTTTTCCCATTGCTTCAATCGAAGAAATTCTATCCCATGGATCACAACCACCAGTTGGACACGTAATGACTAGCGTCCCAATAATTTGATTATATGCGCCTATATGACTCGGTAAATCAGCTTCAACTGTCGCAGAAGGCACATTTCCATTTACCCAAACATTAGTTGTGGCAGAAGCTGATGTAGTTATAGCAGTTTGACTCACGTTAACAACAGCGGTTTGACTTGTTGACGTTACAAAATTATTAGTACCACTAATAACTAGATTAGCAGATCCATATTGCGTTGGTGTCCACCAACCTGTAAAATATCCATTGCCATGATTCTGCAAAGGAATGTTCACCCCATTAACTGTACCATAAATTGTACCGATTGAAAACAAACTGGGATAAGCTATATCTGCGCGAACCGCTACTTCTATTGGTATCAAACTCGGCATATTAACTTCTCCCGCCAAAGGATGAAGAATAGTAATATTTGGGACTACCTGACTTTGACTTAAAACATCAAACGAATCGCTAACATCTGGTGCAGCTTGCCACGTTGAATTTCCAGCTTGACTGGCTTTAATTACAACAGTTCCAGGCGCTCCTGTTAAAGTAACCATATCTCCGCTAACTGTCGCTGGTCCAGAAACAATCGTGTAAGTAATTGGTAAACTTGAATTAGAATATGCTGTCAACTGAAATGCCGGACTAGAAGTAAGCTTGTCTGGAATCTGTGGAAAATTAATAGCTTGAACTCCTGGGTTCAAAGTTCCAATAAAATTAGAGGTTGTCCCAGTTAAAGCAAAATTATTGAGATTCATATTCTTACTAACGGTACCACTTTTATCGGTAACCTGAGTGATATTCAAATTATTTCCAGCAGGATATCCTTGATTAAATTTATAATAAAGCGCTAGTCCAGTTTCCGTACCTAGCAATTCATTAGTCATCATATTTTGGATCTACGTCTGCGTCAATGCTTTGTTCCAGAGTGTTACTTCATCGACACCACCGTTATATACAAAATTATATCCTGATGCTATTGTTTTACCAACAGCAAATGGCCTATTGGTCGCCGAAAAAGTTCCAGACGTTGCAACACTGCCCTGCAAAACACCATCAACGTATAGTCTTGCAGTTGTCTGATTAAAAACCCAAGCCCAATGCTGCCATACTCCAACTTGTGTAGTACCAGCAGGAGCGGTAAAAGTGTAGGTTCCTGTCGTAGTAATTACTCTACATTCAACAGATCCATTTCCTAATTGCAAAAGATACATTTGACCGCTTCCACTTCCATCACCACGAAATCCAACCATACCCTGACCATAAGCCAAAGCGTCATTTTTAAACCACCCTGTAATGGAAATATTGTTAGAGCCATTAACATACTGCGAAGCATTATTAATAACCGCATAATCATTAACACCGTCGAAATGCAAATACTGATTGGATTGAGCCTTTGTTGTTATTCCTAAAAAAATCCAAAAAACAACCAGACTTCTTAGAAAATAAAAATTCTTCATACTTTTTTAGTTAATTTTTTATTATTAAAACCACTTTTGATTAATCAATAAGTAGTCCTCAAATATAACATATTATTTTTAATGATAATTAAAGCCATTATGTCAACAATAAAAAGCCCAAGCAATTGATGCTTGGGCTTTAAATAAAATTGAGTTCACATGGTTATAGAAATCCACGCGAAGGTAATTTAAAAATTTGTGAAAAGTATAATTTTTCAAATAAAAACAACTGTTTATCAGATGCTTAGCATAGCAAGTGCAAGAAGAATAATTACTCCTTCATGTTTAAGATCAGACAATCTGCTCGTTAGAAAAAATTTAATCCCGCTACTATAACTGTTTGTAAATATCAACAATCGTTTGGTTAGCTTTTGAGGTGTTAATAAACCCCCTTCTTGGATTACCTGCATCAATGATAATTAGAACAGTAATTGCAGGCACCACAATGTAGACGATATCAATGATTCTATTATAGGATTTCTCTTTATCACTGAAAACAAAAATAAAAGTTGAGCAAAAACTCAATATCAACAAAGTATATATGATAGATTTGGGCAACGTTGCAATAATGGAGGAATCCCTAGAAGTCACGGCATCAATCATATCATTAAGAGCTGGTAGCATTAATCGACTTTCTTCAACATAATTTTTGCTTTTTTGTAGGTTAACCGCCAAATCCCAAATCTTATCAGATTTCTTTACTCCAAGATCTAAAACCGCTTTTGATCAATCAATAAGCGGTTCTCAATTATGATATATATTTTTTAATAATAAATTAAAGCCATTATATCAACAATAAAAAGCCCAAGCAATTGATGCTTGGGCTTTAAATAAAATTGAGTTCACATGGTTATAGAAATCCACGCGAACTTAGTTAAAAAAACAAATTAACAATATAAAATACTGTTCATCAGTGTTTTACTTGCTTATTTAACATAATACAAGTTAACATAATGCCTCCTAATAAGACCGCTTACTGAAAATTAATCTCACTTTAAAAGCAATTAGTTGAAAATAGTGTTAAAAATTTAAATTAGTAAGGAATTCAACCTGCTATTCTTTTAAAAAAAATCAAATATTTACAATTGCTTATAAATATCAACAATCGTTTGGTTAGCTTTTGAGGTGTTAATAAAACCTCTTCTTGGATTACCAGCATCAATGATAATTAGAACGGTAATTGCAGTCACCACAATGTAGACGATATCAATGAGTCTATTGAAAGATTTCTTTTTATCACTGAAACCAATGATAAAGGTTGAGCAAAAACTCAATATCAACAAAGTATATATAATAGATTTGGGTAATGAAGCATTAATGGCGGAATCCCTAGAAGTCACGGCATCAATCATATCATTAAGGGCTGGTAGCATCAATCGACTTTCCTCAACATAATTTTTGCTTTTTTGTAGATTAACGGCTAAATCCCAAATCTTATCTGATTTTTTTAGACCTAAATCTAAAATCGCTTTACTTTTTTCGTCGTCGCTATTAGCGTTAAAATAATCTATTCTTGTTTTAAGATAATCCTTGATTAAAGCCTTGAACTGTTTTTCGTTCTCAGTATCGTACATCTCAGTCCTAAGAATTGCGGTCCCGATAGCATTAGATTCTTCGATACTTGTTTGCCTTACCGTCTCGAGCTTCGACGCTGAAATACTGAATGTAAACCCAAGAAAAAAAGCAAACATTGCTAGTAAAGCGCCGACAACTGTCCCCATACTATCACCGCCACTCCAGCTTTTTTTATTCTTTAAGTATCTTTTAACATATCCACCAAGAAAATAGGAAATAAGAAGTCCTGCTAAAAATAAAATTAGAAATTGTGCGTCCATAGGTTATTAATTTTCAACTAATTTAAGACAATTTTAAAAGATTAGTACTTAAATTTCAAGAAAATGAGGGACATTAATGATCAAATGTGCACCCCAACGCATTATTTTGAATCTCAATAACTTCTTTTAAAATAAAATTAAAAAAAATGAATTCAAAAAAAATACAATACGAAATATGCACTTCCGCTAATGCTCAATGATTACAGTGCCATTAACTTTCCTCAGGTGCTTTTTATTATCCAGTGTATGATAATAAAGTGTTGCTTGATTCTGACTTTCTGTTTTTATTGCAAATTTGTCTCCAAAAACAATATTTCGATGCTTTGATAACTTCCAGTCTTCATTTTTATCTTCAGGAACAAGACTATCCAAGACCACCTCTAATCCGAAATTTTGATACTCTACATAGAACTCAGTTTTTGCACTTTCATCTGTATTTTCAACAAAGTAACCGTCGGTCATCAACAGAATATCTACAAGTTCAACCCCTACTCCTTCGTTGAAATTGTTTATTTTAACAAATGGATCATCTTCTTTCTTCCGAATAGTCTTTCTTATTTCTTTCTTTTCTATCCATAGACTATCTCCCAATTGTCCGTTCTCTGAAGCCAGAAAACTTCTAACATTCAAAGGCATGCTGAAGTAACTTACCATATCAGAACCCCAATTTTTTTCTTTGACTTCAGCAAGAAAAAATTTATTCTTATCCACCCTCAAAACCTTATAAACATGTTGCAAATAACCCTCTGTTTTAAAAACTAAAAAAGTATTTTTATTATCAATCGAATCTATCCTTTTGTGTAAAACCTTTCCCGTTGTTAACATTTCCTCTTCGATTTGTTTCTTCCGGTGATTAGAAGAAATCTCTTGAGAAACCATAAAAATAATGAAACCCACAAACAACAACAAAGGCAAAGCGAAAGCACCAAAATGCACCCTTGAATGCGGATAAATCCGTCTTATCCTTTCATCAATCTGAGGACTGAGTTCATATAACTTACCTTCTTGTTTCACAACCCAAATTTGACCCAAAGGAAAAACGGGAATAAAGTACAGATGAGCATATTTTTGGAGCAATTGTATTTCACTTCCCTTAAATTCGTCATCAGTGATTCCTACTTCTCGAGGTGACAATCGTTTTACAACAAAAGAACTATGACCAAAAAAAACACTCATCTTTTTTTCAATTGGATTAAAATCAAAAATAAATACTAATTTTGAAAAAAAACGAATTTATGAATTTTAAATTTTTACTTTTTCTGTTGGTTGCGATTACCTTAATTTCTTGTGAAAAAAAGCCAATAAAAATAGACATCAGCTATGATAGTGAAACCCAGAGTGGTATTCTTTTAGTCGATGGACAAACCAAAATCAAACTTCCTAAAGATTCGTTATCCATTACAGCAAGCATACTCCCTGGGGAACATAAATTCAAACTAAACAAAGACAAAGAATTCACTATCACTATAGCAGATGTTGGCGGAATCTTAAATCTTGATAATCAGCGTTTCGTAACCGTCCAACAAGATTATGGAACAAGTGAAGAACAGATTAATACATACAACATGATGAGGGTTAAAAACGAATTTATCATTGCAGACAGTATTGTATTTTTCTATAGAGAAGATTCTCTCCAAGAAGTGTCAGACACCGACATCAGAAACGCAATTGCAATGGACAAAAAATTTGATGGTTCTTCTAATACCATGAAACTTTATGAAGCTCAAAAATTTATACCAAAAGACTGGAACTATGGACTCAATGAAGAATTCCCCGAATCCATCGAACAGTATACAAAAAGTACCGACGTATTTCGAACTGCTACCAGAACCAAGATATTACCTTTGAATTTGTTTGTCACTTATGCTTACTTAAATCCTGCAAATTTTGTCATAAGGAGTTTAAAAGAAATCGAAGCAGGAGCAACAGACAAAGAAGTAGATAAAACAAAAACAAACAAACAAATGGAGATGGAATAGCCATCATGAAGCAAACCTAATCAGAAGTTGCAACCACAAATTGCAACTTTTTTCATAACTTTACTACTTTAATTCAAGGAATAATGCGCCAAAAAATTCACAATCAGAATCCAGATTTTAAAAACCTAACATTCAGCTCTAATTCAGAGAATTACACCTTCGAAAAAGATGGTCTCGAAATGAAATCGTCTTACAGCGAAAGTGATATAAAAGACAAGTCGATTGCAGAACATTCCGCAGGAATTGCACCTTATTTAAGGGGGCCTTACTCAACCATGTATGTTCAGAAGCCATGGACAATACGTCAATACGCAGGTTTTTCTACTGCCGAAGAATCCAACGCTTTTTATAGAAGAAATTTAGCAGCGGGACAAAAAGGACTTTCGGTGGCATTTGATTTGGCTACGCACAGAGGTTATGATTCGGATCACGAAAGAGTTGTTGGCGATGTTGGAAAAGCAGGAGTTGCCATAGATTCTGTTGAGGATATGAAGATTTTATTCAATCAAATTCCTTTGGATCAAATCTCGGTTTCGATGACCATGAATGGCGCAGTTTTACCCATTTTGGCTTTTTATATCGTTGCTGCAGAAGAACAAGGAGTTGCTCAAGAGCAGCTTTCCGGAACGATTCAGAATGATATTTTGAAGGAATTTATGGTACGGAACACCTACATTTATCCACCTGCACCCTCCATGAAAATTATTTCTGATATTTTTGAATACACGTCTCAGCATATTCCGAAATTTAATTCCATTTCTATTTCGGGTTATCACATGCAGGAAGCGGGAGCTACTCCGGTGTTGGAGATGGCTTATACGCTTGCTGATGGAGTCGAATATGTGCGAACAGGCATCAAAGCTGGGATGAAAATCGATGATTTTGCGCCGAGATTATCCTTTTTCTGGGCTATTGGAATGAATCATTTCATGGAAATTGCCAAAATGAGAGCCGCACGATATATTTGGGCAGATTTGCTTTCAAAATTCAATCCGCAGAATCCCAAATCTTTAGCGTTAAGAACACATTCTCAAACTTCGGGTTGGAGTTTGACCGAACAAGAGCCATTCAATAATATTACCCGAACCACCATCGAAGCGCTATCTTCGGCTTTAGGAGGAACCCAATCTTTACACACCAATGCATTGGATGAAGCCATTGCTTTACCGACTGATTATTCGGCAAAAATTGCAAGAAACACGCAGATTATTTTGCAACAAGAAAGTGGCATTTGTGATGTCGTAGACCCAATGGGAGGCAGTCATTTGGTGGAAAGTCTGACGCAGCAGATGATTGAAGAAGCCATGAAATTTATTGATGAAGTAGAGCAAGAAGGCGGAATGACCAAAGCCATCGAAGCTGGAATCCCAAAAATGAGGATTGAAGAAGCGGCTGCTAAAAAGCAAGCCAAAATCGATAGTGGTGAAGAATTTATCATCGGAGTGAATTCGTTTAAATCCAATCTTAAACAACAAGAAATTGAAATTCTAGACATCGATAACACCGAAGTTCGCCGAAAACAAATTGAAAGGTTGAACCGCATCAAAGCTGAACGCAATAACCAAGCTGTTTCTGAAATCTTGGAAGAATTGCGATTTGCGGCGAAAAACCACGACAAAAATTTGCTCGAATTAAGTATCGAAGCAGCTCGAAGAAGAGCCACTTTGGGCGAAATTTCCGATGCTTTGGAAAGTGAGTTCGGGCGTTATAAAGCCAATATTAAAACCATTTCAGGAGTTTATGCCATGAATGCCAGTAAAAATGAATACTTTGAAAAAGCCGTTGCTTTAACCCAAAAATTTGAAGATGAAGAAGGTCGACGCCCCCGAATTATGGTCGCCAAAATGGGTCAAGACGGACACGACAGAGGTGCGAAAGTGGTTGCCACTGCATTTGCCGATATGGGTTTTGATGTGGATGTTGCGCCATTGTTCCAAACGCCAGAAGAAGTGGCGAAACAAGCGGTGGAAAATGACATTCATATTTTGGGGATTTCTTCATTGGCTGCAGGACACAAAACGCTTGTTCCGCAAGTGGTGGAAGAACTCAAAAAGTTAGGAGCCAACGATATCGAAATTGTGGTGGGAGGAGTGATTCCTCAACAAGATTATGATTTTCTTTACGCCAACGGCGCCGATTTCATCTTCGGCCCTGGAACCAATTTGCCAAAATCTGCGGTAGAGATTTTAGAATCTCTGATGAAACGTTAATCAGATAAAAAATTAAACTGAATTAAATATTACAAAAAATAATAAGCATGTTTTTTGGCATGTTTTTTGGCATGTTTTTTGTTGCAAAAAAAAACATAAATTATGAAAAAAATTGTTTTTATTTTAATCTTAGTTTTCAATCTATCTAGCGCACAAAAGGTAGGAATTGGAACTACTACACCTGAAGCTGCTTTGGATATTGTTACCCTAACGAATGATTCTAGCAATAAATCTCTTCACGTCCTTAACAGTGACGATGAAACAATCATGACAGGTCTTGATAATGGGGATGTAAGTATCGGAAAAACCGAACTTTTACCTTCTGGACAACTAACAATTTTTGGGGATAATAACAACTTTTTGGATTCAAAGGCTGCCTTTAATGTCACTTACAATGGAAATCCTCAACGATGGGGCATTTATATCAATCCGAAACAAGGCGATCTTAATCCCGCCTACCCTGGCTATTTTACAATTAATTTTGATAATGATGGTAATAAATCTCTTTATTATGACAACACGAATAAAGTATATGGAGGGTTTTTGGGACAACACGGATCCGGAACAGCTTCAGGCATATTTGTGGCGGAAAACGGTTCAACATTTATAGCTTCATATCGAGTGGATTTTAATAACCTTAATTACCTTACTACAAAGAGAATTGGTGCATTTTTCTATGGATCAATTCGTATTCAAGATGAAAATAAAGGCCATGTTGTAGGTGGATCTTGTACGAATCCAGGAACGATTGCATTTGATTCAGTAAATAATAATTTCATAGGATGTGCCGAAATTTATTCCGGGGGTATTCCCACAGGAAGTATTGTCTGGAAAAAACTTAACAATTTATAGTGATGGTTAAAAGAAAAATTATACTTTTTATTTTTTGTATGAGCATAATGTCTGTTGGTGCACAATCTAATTATGTTGGTATTAATACTGATACACCAGATGCTAGGTTAACAATTTTATCCAATGGAAATTCTAATGCTACAAAATCATTTAGAATTCAAAATCAGAGTTCTTTAGAGACGCTCAATCTATTAGATGATGGCACTATGTCCATTAATAATTCAATGACACCCAACTCTACTATCAATCTTTTAGGCACTTCATCTGGTAACGATTTATTAATTGAAAAGCCAATAGCAATCACTGTGGGTTCTTCCTCCTATAAACCTAATTTTAGGCATCTTAAATATTTTGGAGGAGGATCTTTAAATAATGGAAACTATGGAGGACAATTGTTTATTATGGATATTGGAGGTACTGCTGCTAATAATGTTGTAGAGAGAGGGTTCTTTATAAGACCTTACAATCCAAACTTAACTGCTTCAGGAATTTATTTTGGCTCAAATGCCTATACTGGATTTTCTCTTGATAGGTTACCAACTACAATTGGTGACGTTGGAGGAAGTATCAGAATAAGGGAACAAAGTGAAGCCATAACGAATGGAGGAAGTTGCTCAGGAAGAAATGGTGAAATTGGTTATTATCAAGGTCATTTTTATGGTTGTTCAAATAATGCTTGGAAACAAATTGATAATTAAAACATGATGAAAAAAATATTCTTTTTAATTTCATTTTCTGTAATTGCATTCACCAATGCGCAATTCAAAAACGTAGGAGTTAATACGAACCAGCCAGAAGCTCCTTTAGATATCAAAACACTTTCATCTACCATAATTCCTTTCAGAATTGGTAAAGGAGCAGGAGTCAATAACCATTTGTTTCGGGTGATGAATAACGGTTACGTGATGTCTGGAGTGGGAACAACCCCTTCTTTTCCATTAGCAATCTATCCTTTTAATGATACACATGCAGATTTCGCAATCGTTGACAAACAAAATGGAAATGCATTTTTAAAACATTATCATATGAATACTGGAGCTGAAGTTACTGCCTATGGAATTCCTTCCTATGGTCAAGGGCCTGTATTTGTTTTTTCAAGTGGCGGAAATTATGAAAGTGGTCTTTCTTTAAATCCATTCTCGGATGTAGCTGGAGGTATTTATGTAGGAGAAGATGGCAACAATGGTATTGGACTTACTGAAAAACCAACTGAAAAACTTGATGTTGGTGGTAACATGAGGGTTGGAGCCCAAGCATTACCAACGACATCAATAGTTGAAAACGGACCCTGCAATCGACCTGGCGAAATCGTTCACTCTGGAGACGGATCTGGCTTTTGGGGTTGTGCAAATACAGGTTGGAAAAAATTAACAAACTAATATTTTAATCAGAAGCTCACACTCAATGCAGGAGTATGAATCAAATTTTTGATATTAAGAAAAATCATACATCACTAGGACTTAATTCCAGAGTCGAGTAAAGACTATTATAATAATTTGACAAAAAGGATTCTAGATGCATTGTATCTAAATGATGACACTTATAAAATCAAAGCAATTCTGGAAGCCAAAATAGTCATTGGACTGGGTCTACTTAGCTTTTGAACTTTATTTACATCAAGATACTGGCATAACTTCCTTATTTTGAATCAATAAAAATTATCACCCAAAAAACTGGAATTAAAAAATAATTCTATATTTGCACTCGAAAATAGTATTTAACCCAAATTAAAACGAAGCAAAATGTTCAAATTTAATAGCAATTTAACAGCAGATTTGCCCCTTATGGTGGCGAGGCTTCGTGGTTTGGTACTTTCTTAGAAGAACAGTACAATGAAATATCAAAACCCGAAGTCATCAGATTTCGGGTTTTTCTTTGCGCAAAATTTCAAAACTAAAGTTTCCCCGAAATTCTAAAATTTTATCAGGAGCTGAATCCCGCTTTCCACTGTATCTTTTTCGCCTTCGCTTTTTTGCAAAGCCTTCGCAGAAAAAGGGTGCCGTTTCAATCGGGGCTAAAAACTCAGCCAAAATCAAAACGTCATCAATAAAAAGAAATTGAATGGCAAGTAAAAAGATATGCAGTTAGAACTCATCTGCCTTCTCATATCTAACCTCTAAAATCTTTATAATGGGAAATTTAAAAATAAAAGGAAAAGATTTACTGAAGTTGGGATACCCTCAAAATCAGAGCATCAACATCGCAATGGAAGTGATGAAGAAAAACTTTTCCGCAAAAAATACAGCATACGTAAAGTCACTTTTAAAAGAGATTTTACAACATCCTGAAAGGTTCGAAAAAGATTTGAGCTTTGGTCAAATCGCTGAAGCACTCATCCATTCGACCAAAACGGAGAAAAGAATGTTAAACGCACAAAGAGCGCCTTACCAAATATTTGGAAACGACATTAGTGACGAAGCCATGCATCAATTGTTTACCGCTTTGAAGTTGCCAATTTCCGTTCAAGGCGCTTTGATGCCCGATGCACACAGCGGTTATGGACTTCCCATTGGCGGAGTTCTCGCGGTAGAAAACGCCGTGATTCCTTATGGAGTTGGGATGGATATTGGTTGCAGAATGTCGCTTAGTATTTTAGATACCCCGATTACCTACTTGGATGGAGCGAAAGGAAAATTTGAAAATGCCTTGATCGAGCACACCAAATTCGGAATGAACGAAACGCACAAAATGCATGTTGACCATGAGATTTTTGAGCGAGATACGTTCGATTTAATTCCGATTTTGAAGCGATTGAAAGGGAAAGCCGTCAAACAAATGGGAACTTCCGGAGGTGGAAATCACTTTGTAGAGTTTGGTGAAGTAGAAATTACCGAAACCAACGAACAAATTGGTTTGCCGAAAGGAAAATATTTAGGAATTCTTTCGCACAGTGGAAGCCGAGGATTCGGGGCAGAAATCGCTCAATACTATTCCAGAATTGCGATAGAGCAATGTCCACTTCCGAAAGAAGCACAAAATTTTGCTTGGCTCGGTTTGGACACCCATCTTGGTTTAGAATATTGGACCGCAATGAATTTGGCAGGAGAGTACGCTTCAGCTTGTCACAACGACATCCATCGAAGATTGGTAAAAGCTGTTGGTGGAAGAGTGAAAGCCAAAATTGAAAACCATCACAATTTTGCTTGGAAAGAAATCCATAACGGTAGAAAAGTCGTGGTTCACAGAAAAGGAGCAACTCCTGCCCATGAAGATGAGTTGGGACTTATTCCAGGTTCGATGACCGCAAAAGGGTTTATTGTGAAAGGAAAAGGAAATCCAAATTCATTGAAATCAGCTTCACACGGAGCAGGAAGAGCTTTTTCGAGAGGAGACAGTCGTTCGAGGTTTACGAAAAACGAAATCAATAACGAATTGAAATTGAAGAAGGTAACCCTGATTGGCGGAAGTACCGAAGAAGCACCGATGGCCTACAAAAACATCAATGAAGTCATGCAAGCGCAAACGGAATTGGTGGATATTTTGGGAACCTTTCAACCACGAATTGTGCGAATGGATAAATAATTTGGTTGCTATAAATAAGTACGGCTTGTCATTTCGACGAAGGAGGAATCTCAATGATTTCTAAAAGATTCTTCGACTTCACTCTTGAACTTCGTTCGCAGACCTTCAGTCTGTGCTCAGAATGACAGCGTTCAACTTATATTTAATTAAAACAGAAAATTCAATCAAGCACAAGCAATAATAATTAGTCTTAAATCTTGTGTCTTGGTTCTTGAATTTAAAACAAAATGGAAAAATTAATTCAAATAACCTCGGGAAGAGGACCTTTGGAATGTCAATGGGTTGTTGCCAAAGTTCTAAAGGTCTTTCTTGAGGAAGCAAAAGATAAGAAAATAGACTACGAAATCATTCATCATGAAAATGGAGACGAAAACCTCACGTTGAAATCGATTTCGTTGCTATTAAAAGGAAAAGCCGTTCCTGACTTTTTAGAAAAATGGTTGGGAAGCATTTGTTGGACGGGCAAAAGCACTTTCCGAAAACTTCACAAACGAAGCAATTGGTTTATTGGAGTTTTTGAAGTCGAAATGCCAAATTCAATTGATTTTTCTGAAAAGGAAATTCAATTTCAAACCACAAGAAGTCAAGGAAGTGGCGGACAAAACGTCAACAAAGTGAATACGGCAGTTAGAGCAACACATCTTCCGACAGGAATTAGTGTTTTTGCGCAAGATTCTCGCTCACAATTGGAGAATAAAAAATTAGCAATTGCTCGACTGAAAGAAAAAGTTAACCAGCAATACATCCATGAGATGGAAAAAAAGATGCAGGAAAAATGGACACATCATTTGCAGGTACAAAGAGGAAATCCGATTCGGACATTTACGGGGACGGATTTTAAAAAGAACACTCAGGATAAATCTTTCAAAAAGCAAAGAAACTTCCTGAAAAATGAATTAAAAAAGGAAAACAATGACACTTACTAAAAGCAAATATTATTTTGAGGCTTTGGATAACTATCCTTACAACTTGCCAGATTGTTTGGAAGCATTGAACTACGCTTTGTCTTACGACTCTGAAGACGCAGACAGCTTATGTTTGATGGGAAGATTGCACTCAGAAATTTTAAGGAATTACGAAGAAGCCAAATTGTATTTTGAACAGGCGATGCAAAATGATATTACCAACATCAATACGCCTCAGTATTACATACTTTGTCTTATCAATAACGAGGATTATTTTGAAGCGGAAAAATTAATCAATTTTTCTTTGCGAATAAAAGGGATTGATAAATCTACGATTTGGTATTATAGGTCAGTACTTTCAGAAAAAAGAGGAAATTTTTCAAACGCTTTAGAGTTTCTGAAAAAAGCAGAAAAGTTCTGTTTTAACCAAAGTAGTATTGATTTTATAAAAGAGCGAAAGAAATTTATAAAATCAAAGATCTCGAAAAAGAAAAGCTCAAAAAAGAAGGAAACCGATTAAGGTTTCCTTTTTCTATTTTTTAAGTTGCCACGAACGCCTTAATTTCTCCAAATCTGCTAGTATTTTTTAAATAAAACTTCCTTACTTCAAAGAAATCGTCCACATTTGCGGTTTATATTTTTTTGTCTTTTCAGTGGAGAAAAGGACGGTGTTTTCATCCAAAAAAGTCACGCCCTCAATTTGTGCTCCGTCAATATCGGATAAATCGATTTTCTTAAAATCAGAAGTTAAAAACTTTTGAGAGGTTGCTCCTTCGAAAATCCATAAAAAATTCTGCTCATTATTATTGTAACCGCATAATACCAAACGTTTATTTTTAGCATCATAATCGGCACCAGTAATTAACGCCCCAATCTCCAATTTTTCGGTAGGTGAAATTTTGATGACTTCCTCTGACGAATTCAAAGGAATGTGATAGACTTGAGTTGAATTTTCTACCCAATCTTTACTAAAAAACACCAATTCATCTTCCAATGCAATAAGTGATTCTCCATCAAATCGACTTTTTCTTTTTTCAGAAACCAGCTCTGTTTGGTCAGCGTATTTAAAATGGGTGGCCTTCGCTTCCACTTTATCTTTACTCAAGTCCGACAGCGGAAAACGATAAATCGTTAAATCATCTCTATCTCCAGAATTATTCCCAAAGTCTCCAATAAAAAATTCCGTTGAATTAGCGGCTAAAGATTCCCAGTCCTTGCTTTTGACATTTTTAATTTCAATTTTATTAAGCTCCTGTCCTTGCATGTCCATTACAACTAATTCAGCTTTTCCGCCATGGTCGTTCATCGAAAATATTTTTCCGTCATAGACTTCCAAACCAGAACTTTCGTTCAAGCCTTTTGGCAAGTGTGAAAAAGAAGTTGGGTGAAAACCTGATTCCGCAGCCGCCATTGGAGATTCTGATTTTGGATTAGTACATTGGGTAAGAAACATAACCGATAAAAGCGCTAAATAAGAATGATTCATTTTGATTTCTCTATACGTTTTTGAAAAATTTAGAACAAAAAAATCAGAAATCTTAAAGTTCGATCTCTGTAGCAGATTGTGGTAAATTCACAATTCTTTCGATGGGATAAATAAAATCGTTATCCATCGTATTCATAGCGTTAATAATCTGAAAATGAGAAAACTCCCTAATATTTTGAAGTGAAATTTCGGTCTCTGTAATTTTACCTTTACTCAATAGATTTTGTCTTTGAGTCCCATTTAATAAATAGGTTGATGGCGTATACCACTTTTCACCTTTCAAGAAAAGAAGATTAGCCGCAGAGGCATCTGTGACCATTCCATCTTTCACAATGATAATATCTTCCGTCTTGGCCTTCAATTTCATGTTATCAATTTCTTTACGATCTTCGTACTTGAAACTGTAATCAATCCCATTATTCTCCACAATTTGAAACCCTTCGATTTCCGGGAAAGCATAAGGAATCATCTGAATTCGGTAATTATTATCCAAATCATATACAATTCTCCACTTGTACAACCCATCTTCATCATGCTCCATCTTTTTAAAAATGGAGGTCAGTTGCATTGTGCAAGGCTTCCCAAAATGAGAAAAGGTTGCTTCTAATCTCTTTTGGTGCAGGTCTATCAAGAAGGGTTCTTGATTTTCTACTTTAATACTTTCAATAAATCGGGACATATATTTTGTTCTTAAATTCTTCGTATTCGTCTTCTAACTTGCTTTGATGGGTGATTCCTCCTCCACTTTTGAAATATAATGCATCACCTGACTTCTCCAAAAACCGAATCATTACGCAACTATCAAGATTGGTACCATCAAACCAACCGCTTACTCCTGTATAAAAATCTCTGGAATCTTTCTCGGCTTCAAGAATTATTTCCAACGTCTTTCGTTTTGGCGCACCCAAAATCGAACCTGCGGGAAGCAAAGTTTTCATAATACTTCCAACTTTGCCCTGAAACTGTGGTTTTACATTACCAGTAATCTCCGAACTCATGGCAAACAAATTTTTTTGCCTTGTTTTGATGTAATCCATCCTTTGAAACTCCAATACTCTGACCTCATCCGCAACCATACTCAAGTCATTCCTTAGCAAATCGACAACGGTATAATGTTCGGCTTTTTCTTTGGTGTCATTCTTCAACTTTTCCTGTGCATCAGGAATTTCAGCATCAATCGTTCCCTTCATGGGATGCGTAAAAATCTTATTATCCACGATTTCAACGAACGTTTCCGGTGAAAAAAACACGAATTGATTGGGGAAGCAGACTTTATATTTGGCTTTCGAAAGATAGAAAATATCTTCCAAACTAAGGTTAGTTTCTACCTTTGTTTTTCCAGTATAGTTAACAAGGTATGAATTGCCTAAATGTAAATTCCGCTGTACAATATCAAATCCCTTCTGATAGTCTTCTAAACTTTGTGGGAATGACTTCCATTCGATTTCGGCGTGATTAACATCTTGCTTTGACACCGTTTTAAAATTCTGAAAATCAATCAACAAACCTGATTCCTTAATTTCTGATTCGGTGAAAATAAGAACATGCTCCATAAGAAAATCAATCATAAAGAAAAAGGAAGTACCAGATTCTGATAACCGGTCCATCTCGTCGAAATTGGGATGAAAATTGTCTTTTAGCATTCTGCAAAATTAATTTTTTTAATCATACTTTTGCCAAAACAAAACAATGCAGCAAGATTATCCGCAGAATCCAGGAGTCAACTTTATCCTTAAAAAATCCTTTTTCTATTGGAGTAGGACTTTGGGTTATCAATTTATCTACAGTATACTCTATTTCTCAATATTATTCACGGTCTACTATTTTTCATTAGTAAAATTAGACCTCATTGATGATATTACTGTTATGTCGCAAAAGTACATAAGCGGAGATTTAAAAGGTTTTGTTGATGAGCAAACCAAGCTGGCATCTCAGCCGAAAATGGTTACTTTTAATTACATCATTTTGGGGACACTTATTTTTTTGTATCCTCTTAACCTAGGATTCTACAAATTATTCCGAAAGATTGATTTGAAGGAAAAATTAGAACTCAATGACCTGTTTTCCGGATACATGGGACTTAATTTCTTTCGATATACCAGTTATTACCTGTTTTGGTTTATGGTTTTTCGAGTAGCTTCTGTTGTCATTATTCCTGGTTTTTTTTGGGTCATGTTAACTCTCTTCACTGGTCCACTGATGTACTTTAAAAATATAAGAATTTTTGAATCTATTCCCCTCAACATCAATGCATACAAAAAGCACTTTTTAGTAATTGTAATCTGTACATTATTAGCCTTTGCCATCAAATTCTTCATCTTCTTGTGGCCTTTGACATGGGGCATATCCAATGCGGTCATCTATACTTTGTATTCGTCTTTTTTTGATGAAAGCGAAATCAATACAAAACCCCAACCTTAGAAATCCGATTTCTAAACTGCCAAAATCAGAGATAAAAAATAATCTTAAAATATTAAAAATAGATGTGCATTATTTGTACTTTTGAAAAAAAGCATTGACCATGTCAGAAAAATCACCTCAGATTAGTGGAAATATCATCAAACAGATTTTTTTGCTGATTCTTATTGTTATCCTTATTGGACTTATTGGCTACAATCTTTCCATGTTTATCCCTGCAATTCTCGGAGCAATGACATTGTATGTTTTGAGTAGAGACCTTAATTTCAAACTTCAAGAAGAAAGAAAATGGAAACCAGCGTGGGCGGCATTATTCATCATTTTCATTTGCATGATTGTACTCATTATTCCGCTCTATTTTATGGCGGATTCGATAATCGCTAAAATCGGTGATACACAATCTTACATGGGGCAACTCAACGAGTTTTTGAAAGAAATTCAAAAATTCATCTACAAAAAAGTAGGAATTGATGTCCTTAATAAAGACAACATTCAAAAAATACAAAGCACCGCAGGAAAGATTTCCACCACTGCCCTGAGTGGAACTTTCAATACTCTTTCTGTCCTAGCTGCAATGTTTTTCATGTTATTCTTTACTTTGGAAAAACCTAGAACCTTCGAAAGAATTGTTAGCAATACTCTTCCGCTTAAAAGGTCTAACATCGCTTTAATCAGCAAAAAATTTAGAAAACTGGTAATCGCTAATGCTGTTGGTATCCCAGTTGTAGCCTTAGGCCAAGGCATTGTTGCTCTGATTGGCTACCTCATCTTCGGCGCTCCAAGTCCTTTTTTACTTTTTGCTTTGACCGCTTTTGCATCGATGATCCCGATTGTAGGAGCTGGTATCGTCTATGTCCCTATTTGCATTTACATGGCCGCAACAGGAGATATGACAAGTGGAATTGGGCTATTAATTTATTGTGCCGTTGTTGTAGGCTTAACGGACAATGTACTTCGTTTTACCCTTCTCAAAAAACTAGAAAACATCCATCCACTGAATACAGTTTTTGGTATCATCATGGGAATCAATTTATTCGGATTCATCGGATTAGTTTTCGGTCCTATCTTGGTCTCCATGACCGTTTTGTTAATTCAAGTTTATAGAGATGAGTTTTCGGAAGATGACAGCTTACCTATCAATGAAGACTTCGACGAACCTGAAGATGTTACAACCGAACAAAACCCGACCTAATGGAAGGATTAAAACCAGAAATTCTCCAAGAAATATGTGAAGTTAAAATGCCATTCGGAAAATATAAAGACCGAATATTGGCAGACCTTCCCATCTCCTACCTCGAATGGTTCATGAGAAAAGGAGGCTTCCCCCAAAACAAACTTGGGATGCAATTGGCAACCGTCTACGAAATAAAAATTAATGGACTCGAAGCATTATTGAACCCTTTGAGGAAATAACTTTATCTTATTTCTTTAATAAATTTAACACTTTCAAACCTCTATTCCGAATGCCAGAACTTGGATTTTGTTCCAAATTAAATTGAATTAGGGCGGCTAATTCTGGTTTCAAATCAGGGAATATCAGAGTAATATCGAACGCTACTTTCATCGCAAAAGCTCTAACTGCAATAGCTTCCGATAAATCACCCAAACAATCACAACAAGTGGAATATAATTGACCCATATGCACCTCTGGAACTTTTACAAATTGCAAAAATCTTAAAATATTTCTTTTCTGAGTTTTGGTTGGAGTCTGAAATAAACAATTAAGCAACGCATCCAAATGGGGCAAAAGTAAGTTTTTATCAATATCGATAATGGTCATAACATAAGCTGAAGCTCTTTGAGAAGTGCAATACTCTGGAGCAAAAAAAAGTTCTAATAATTGAGCAACCTTCCCCTCCCGAATAATATCTCTCGATACTTTCAGCCAATATTCTTTGTTGTTTTCCCGAAAAATAATTTCTTTAAGACTCATTATTATCTTTTGAGCGCAACAATTTCATCTCTTAGTTTAGCCGCTTTTATAAAATCAAGATTTTTGGCGGCAACTTCCATTTCTTTTTGTTTTTGAGCAATCAATTTTTCCAAATCTTCCGTTCCATAAGAAGCTCGTTCTTCGGCAACCTTTTTCATGATGTCTTTTTGAGTATATCTTTCATCAGGAAAATCCTTGCTTCTTCCGACTAAAGATTCAGAAATTTTCTTGTTCAAAGGTTGTGGTGTTTTGCCATGTTCTTCATTATACCTTTGTTGTTTTTCTCTACGATACGCCGTTTCATCAATTGCTGCCTGCATACTTTTCGTCATTTTATCTGCATACATAATCGCTTTACCATTGATATTTCTCGCAGCCCTTCCCACCGTTTGAATCATCGAACGGCGAGAACGCAACATCCCTTCTTTATCGGCATCTAAAATTGCTACCAATGAAACTTCCGGCAAATCGAGTCCTTCCCTTAAAAGATTGACCCCAATCAAGACATCGAATAATCCAGTTCTTAAATCCTGCATAATCTGGATTCTTTCCAAGGTCTCCACATCCGAATGAATATATCGGCATCTGATTCCAAATTTGGTAAAATATTTCGTGAGTTCTTCTGCCATTTTTTTGGTTAAAGTCGTCACCAAAACACGCTCATCTTCCTCTGTCCTTTTCTGAATTTCTTCAATTAAATCATCAATCTGATTCAATGTTGGTCTTACTTCAATAATCGGGTCTAAAAGTCCCGTTGGACGAATAATTTGCTCCACATATTCTCCTTTAGTTCTTTCAAGCTCATAATCAGCAGGTGTTGCAGAAACATAAATCACTTGATTTTGCATTCCTTCAAATTCTGGAAACTTCAAAGGTCGGTTATCCATCGCAGCTGGAAGTCGGAATCCATATTCCACCAAAGCTTCTTTTCGGCTTCGGTCTCCACCGTACATCGCGTGAACCTGCGGAATCGTTACGTGAGACTCATCAATCACCATTAAGTAATCTTTCGGGAAATAATCTAAAAGACAGAATGGTCTCGAACCTGGTTCTCTTCCGTCTAAATAGCGAGAATAGTTTTCGATCCCAGAACAATAACCCAGCTCTTTTATCATTTCTAAATCGAGTTCAGTTCTTTCCTGCAAACGTTTAGCTTCCAAAGGTTTTTCAACCGATTGAAAAAACTCAACTTGTTTGACCATATCATCTTGAATGTCACGAATCGCTCCATTCAAGGTTTCTTTAGAAGTTACAAAAAGATTGGCTGGATAAATTTGAATTTGGTCGAAATTGGCCATCACATTCCCCGAAACAGGATCAAAAGTTTGAATTTTTTCGATTTCATCCCCAAAAAACTGAATCCTAATCGCATTATCTGCATAGGCAGGAAATACATCAATCACATCTCCTTTCACACGAAACGTACCACGCTGAAACTCATTTAACGTTCTCGCATACAACGCATTAACCAAAGAATGAAGTAATGCAGTCCTTGTAACTTTTTCGCCAATTTCTATAGTAATCAAAGACTTATGAAACTCATTCGGGTTACCAATACCGTAAATGCATGAAACCGATGCAACAATCAACACATCCCTCCTACCAGAAAGTAAACTGGCTGTCGCAGATAATCTCAATTTTTCTACTTCTTCGTTAATACTCAGATCTTTTTCGATATAAGTTCCGGTACTCGCAATATAGGCTTCAGGTTGATAATAGTCGTAATAAGACACAAAATACTCCACTGCATTGTCAGGAAAAAACTCCTTGAACTCCATAAACAATTGCGCCGCCAAAGTTTTATTATGTGCTAAAACAATAGTGGGTCTTTGGATATTTTGTACCACATTGGCAATGGTAAAGGTCTTACCTGAACCTGTAACCCCGAGCAAGGTTTGATATTTCTCGCCCACCTCAATTCCGTTGGTGAGCCTATCTATCGCTTGAGGCTGATCTCCGGTTGGTGTATATTCTGACTGAAGGTTGAATTGCATTTTTCAAAAGTAAGTAACAAAGATAATGACAACTAAGCACTTTTGATGTACAAAACCTTCAACTTTACCAAATAGTCTTGAGAAAAATTAAATATGGTTTTGATTTTAATTAAAACTAATCTCTATAATTTTTTGCGTAATTTTGTAGTCTTTCAAAAAAGAAAAATAAATTTTTAGCACAGATTAGTTATGAAAGGAATTGTATTAGCGGGCGGATCAGGAACAAGATTGTACCCATTGACTATTGCTGTCAGCAAACAGTTGATGCCCATCTACGATAAACCAATGATCTACTATCCTTTATCAACATTGCTTTTGGCGGGAATCCGTGAAATCTTAATTATCACAACTCCTCATGATCAAGAACCATTTAAGAAATTATTGGGAGACGGATCACAAATCGGGTGCAAGTTCGAATACAAAGTTCAACCAAGCCCAGATGGACTAGCTCAAGCCTTTATTTTAGGAGAAGAATTCATAGGTGACGACTCAGTCGCATTGGTTTTAGGTGACAATATATTCTATGGAACTGGATTACCACAATTGCTGGAAAGTAAAACAAATGTTGACGGCGGATGTGTATTTGCATACCAAGTTTCTGATCCAGAAAGGTATGGCGTGGTTGCTTTTGACGAAAATAACAAAGCAATTTCTATAGAAGAAAAACCTACAAATCCAAAATCTAATTTTGCGGTTCCTGGATTGTACTTCTATGACAACTCTGTTGTAGAATATGCTAAAAATCTAAAGCCTTCTCCAAGAGGCGAACTTGAAATTACCGATATCAATAAAATATATTTGGAAAAAGGAAATCTCGAAGTTGGTGTTATGTCACGTGGGACAGCCTGGCTAGATACGGGAACTTTTGATTCCTTACATGAAGCTTCGGAATTTGTAAAAGTCTTGGAAAAGCGACAAGGATTCAAAATCTCTTGTATTGAAGAAATTGCTTATAAGAAAGGATTTATCAATCAAGAAGAGCTTCTGAAATCAGCAGAAAAATATGGAAAAAGTGGTTATGGTGATTACTTGAGAAGCATCCTAAAGTAAAAGTTCTTAAAGGCACAATAACTTTTCACATTGCAAAGAAAACTCTACATCAATATTATATTCGCAGCGGTATTGGCTTTTATGGTCAATACTTTTGTGTATTTTGGATTTGGAAATACTTATTCATCTAACATTTTTAGCTATACCCAATTTCAGGAGCAATTTCAATCTGGAGTATATCAGTATCGCATCTTAAGTGGATACTTTCTCACATGGATCTATGAAACTCTGGGAACTCTGGATTTGAATTATACAGTTTTCAAATTCAAGTTCTTTGATAAAAATGCAGAACCACAGATGTATCTTTCCTTTTATCTTCTCAATACGATGTTCGCTGTTCTTTCAGCAGTTTTGATGATGCTAATAGCTGAAAGTAAATATTTTGTGGCTACTCATGCGGAAAAAATATTGATTGTTGCTATCGGGATATTTTCAATGGCGCTCACCCAATTTTCCATGTCTCCTTACGATAATTCGGGAATTTTCTTTTTATTGTTGTTCTTTTGGGTTTTTCTAAAATTAATGAACCATTGGTCAGTAATGACACTTGCTGCTTTAGCAATAATCATGGTCATTTCAACATTTAATAGAGAAACCTCTGCCCTTTCAATTGCCTTAGCTGCAACCTTACTTCATCAGAAAACTGGTTTCAAAAAGCAATTTTTAATCATAGTGGGAGTATTGACGATTTCATTTTTAAGCGTTTATTTAGGACTTCGCCTAGGCATGCAAAGTTTTGCAACCAACGATGGCAACTTGCTTCAGGAAAACTTGAAGATGCCAAAAAATATTTTGGGAATATTATTTTGGTTCACCTTTTTTATATTCAGTCTTTTTATTTCCAAAGACAAACAGACAAAAAGAAACATCATTATTTTTCATCTCTTATCATTACCCTACATCTTAATGTGCTTATATGGCGGAATTATGTACGAAGTAAGATTATATATCCCTATTCTAATAACATCGATTCTTTTAGCTAGAATTGAAAATAAAGCTTTATCCTCTTTAAAATGAATTTCAGAAAACAAATTAAAAAAATCTTGACTTACCCCTCTCTGCCAGATTTTTACATTTTGGGAGCGCAAAAAGCAGGAACTACATCAATTGATTCTTATCTGAAATATCACCCTGATTTCCAAGGTTCACATCCAAAAGAAATCCATTTTTTCGATAATAAAAAAGTAAATGAGAAGGGATTGAAATGGTATAAAAATCACTTTAGAAGATTCTATTTCGGAAGAAAAAAACTTCTTTTCGAATCTACACCTAATTATCTGTTCAATAAAGAACTCCCAAAAACTTTGAAGACCCTAAAACCGGATTTGAAGTTTGTCGTTATTCTTCGTGACCCTATTGACAGAGCTTTCTCGGCGTACAATATGTTTAAACTAAATTATTTGGAACAAAAGAAAATAGGTGGCTTTCATCAAGAACATTTGCTAAGGTATGAAAGTGAGGGACAATTCATGAGTTTCGAAGAAATGGTTAATGAAGAGTTGAAAAGGATTGAAGAAGGAATTGAAAATCCACAATGGGACGAGTCGTTTACACTATTAAGAAAAGGACTCTACCAACAACAACTAGAAACCTGGTATCAATTTTTTCCAAAAGAGCAATTTTTGATTTTACAATTCGATGACCTAAAGCAGGATCAGACAAAGGTTCTCAACACAATTTCTGCTTTTTTGGGTGTACGAGATTTTAACGGTATAAAAATTGATAAAGAACCACGAAACAAAAGAGAATACAAGGAAGGGATCTCTGAAGAAATGAAAGCAAAACTTTCTGCTTTTTACAAAAACTAGTCGTTGACATTCTCATCTCAACATTAATCCCTTAATATTATTATCTTTGTACACTCAAAAAATTTAATATTGAAAACCGTTGTATATACATCTGATAAGCGTACTCACTTCTTCAAAGAGCTGAAGGAGATGTATCATGATATCAGAAAATCTAACTTCCTTGCCTTTCAAATTGCCAAAAGGAATATCCAAGCTCAATATAGACAATCACTCCTAGGATTTTTTTGGGCGTTTGCTCCCGTAATTGCCAACTCTCTAGTTTGGATTTTTCTTAAAAAATCAGGAACAATCAATATTAGCGAACCTCAAGTCCCTTATGCTTTGTTTGTCGTGATTGGAACAATGCTTTGGAGCGTATTTCTAGAGTGCCTACAAAACCCTATAGCCGCCATTAATTCTGGAGCAAGTATTATATCTAAGATAAACTTTCCAAAAGAGGCTTTACTCATCAGTAGCTTATATAAGACTATTTTTAACCTAATTATAAAACTAATCCTCATAGCAATTTTATTGGTGTTTTTTGGAATTATACCAACTCACACAATCGTCTATTTCCCAATATATTTAGGTGCAATTATGTTACTCGCTTTTTCAATAGGAATCTTTATTGCTCCAATTGGGCTGCTGTATCCAGATATTAACAAAATAATCGGAATGGCCAGTGGATTTGCAATGTATGTCACCCCAATTGTTTATATGGCGCCACAGACTGGTTTTTTCAAGAATATTTTTGAAATCAACCCTTTGACCCATCTCATCAATGGTACACGAAATAGTCTCACAGGTTTTGAAGTCCAACATCTTACTTATGTTTTGGCGCTTGCTTTTCTCAGTTTAATATTATTAGTTGTAGGACTGGTTATCTTTAGAAAATCAATGCCTATCATTATTGAAAAAGTATCTTAACTATGGAAAAAGAAGTATTGGTAAAGGTACAAAGTGTATCAAAAAAATTTAGTTACGACCTCAAAAAGTCTTTAAAATACGGAGCCATAGACATTATCAGAAGTTCTTTTGGGCTCAAAACCAATAAGGAACTTCGAGAAAAAGAATTTTGGGCAGTCAATGATGTAAGTTTCGAACTAAGACGAGGAGAATGCATTGGTCTGATTGGTCATAATGGTGCGGGAAAAAGCACTTTACTAAAAGTACTCAATGGGTTATACGCTCCTGACAAAGGACAAATAACCATGAAAGGAAAGATTGGCGCTCTCATTGAATTGGGTGCTGGCTTTACACCCATTCTTACAGGGCGGGAAAATATTTATAACAACGCTGCTATATTAGGATTTACAAGAGAAGAAGTAGAAGAAAAAATGGACTCCATCATTGCTTTTTCAGAAATCGAAGAATTCCTTGACACTCCAGTGAAAAACTACTCTTCTGGAATGAAAGTGAGGCTTGGATTTGCCATTGCGGCTCATATGGAGCCTGACATTCTAATTATTGACGAAGTTTTAGCAGTTGGAGATTTAGGATTTGTGTTGAAATGTTTCAAAAAAATTGATGAACTTTTACCAAATACAGCAGTGATTTTTGTTTCACATAATATGCCAATGGTTTCCCGAATCTGTAACCAAATTATCTTAATGGACCATGGGAAAGTTGTATATCAAGGTAATAACGTTGCAAAAGGAATAGACCAATATTATAAAAAGTTTTCGAATAGTGATAAAAATACAATTTTTGACGATGGCAGCTTAGAACTTATTGATTTGAAAATGAGAAATCAAAGAAATGAGTATACCAGCGACTTTAACTGGTTAGATGACCTTACGGTTGAAATGACATTTAAAAATTTGAAACTCAAGCAAATACCACATATTATCCTCTCAATATTTGATAAGGAACAGAGAGGACTTGCAATATTCCAATTTGAAAGTGGTAAAGAAACTTTGACCCCACAACAGGAGTTTAAAATCGTATTAACTCATTTACGCCTTCAGCTTTCTAAGGGAAAGTACAGCTTTAATATAAATATCTCGGAGGAAGCCAACTTTAATCCTATATTAAGAATCAATAACGTTGAATATTTTTTCATTTCTCATCAAGAGGAAATCTGGCAACCATTTTTACTTAATAGTAAACAATATGTTGAGATTGATTAACAAGATAATCGTCTCCTCCAAGAAAAGAAAGATTACTAAAATAAAAGAAATTTTGGAAAATATCCATGAACCATAGTTTAGAGATGATACCAAAATCAAATATAGAGACTAAAAAATTATTCTGGTTTTTTGAATATTAAACTAAACAATATGTTTAAAAAAAAGAAAAAAAAAATTTTTTGCATAGGTCACAATAAAACAGGGACTACATCAATTGAGAAATTTTTCAAAGAGCATGGCTACGATGTTGCTCCCCAAAGAGATTTTGAACTTTTATTAGATGATTATATTCAACGAAATTGGAGCCCTATTATTAAACTTTGTAGTAAATATGAAGTATTTCAAGATGTGCCATTTGCTAATAAATATATGTACCCTATATTGCACTATGCCTTTCCTGATGCAAAATTTATTCTTACAACTAGAGATAATGCAGAACAATGGTACAATTCTATAACAAAATTCCACTCAAAATTGTTCGGAGATGGAAATAAATCACTGACCAGAAGTGAACTAAAAAATGTCCAATACATACATAAAGGATGGCTATGGAAAAACCTTACAGATAATTATGGTGACCTAGAAGACCCATATGATAAGACAAAACTAATTTCTTTTTACGAAAGCTATAACCAAGATATACGAAATTATTTTCGTGATAATCCCAATTTTTTGGAGTTGAACATCGCAGAAAACAATTCAGTAAAAAAACTATGTACTTTTTTAGGAATCGAAGCTAAATTTGATTCTTTTCCACATGAAAACAAAACATAATGATTAATGTAACCCAAACCTTCGTCCCACCAATGGAAGAATACTCTACGATTCTTCAAGAGGCCTTTGATAAAAAATGGCTTACAAATAGAGGCGTCTTGGTCAATCGATTAGAGGAAAAGTTAAAAACTTTTTTGAAAGTTCCACATCTTACCTTGTGTACTAATGGAACTTTGCCCTTACAAATTGCCATAAAAGCACTACAATTGCAGGGAGAGATTATCACTACCCCTTTTTCGTATGTAGCAACCACATCTAGCATTATTTGGGAGAATTGCACCCCTATTTTTGTTGACATTCATCCTGATTACCTGAGTATAGATGAAGAGAAAATAGAAAAAAAAATCACCAATAAGACATCTGCAATTCTTGCCACCCATGTTTTTGGAAACCCATGTCATGTAGAACGTATCGAAGAAATCGCCAAAAAACATCATCTTAAAGTCATCTATGATGCGGCTCATTGCTTTGGTGTAAATTATAAAGGTCAAAGCATCTTTAATTTCGGAGATGTTTCAACCTGCAGTTTTCATGCAACTAAAATTTTCCACACGGGTGAAGGAGGGTGTTGGATAACAAAAGATAATCAACTTCAAGAGCAATTGTATTACCACCACAATTTTGGCCACAATGGTCCGGAGGCATTTCATGGCTTGGGCATTAACGCAAAAATTAGTGAACTTCAAGCAGCAATGGGGCTTGCCGTTTTCAACCACTTGAAAAAAATTTTTGAAGGTCGTAAAAAAGCTGTTGAACTTTACCTAGAATTATTACAAAATAAAAATCTTCAGTTTCTGAAGATTCGTGAAAATACAGATTGGAATTACCATTACTTCCCCGTAATCTTCAACTCAGAGGAAGAATTACTTGAAGTACAAAAAAAGATGAACGAGAATCAGATTTTCCCAAGACGATATTTTTATCCTTCACTCAACCAGCTTCCGTACCTCAAAAATCAAGCATGTCCAATCAGCGAGTCATTAAGTAGTAGAATATTATGTTTACCTTTATCACATGAAATTTCCAATGAAACCATTAAAAAAATAATAAATCTGCTATGATAATTGTTGGCGCAAAAGGAATGGCAAAAGAAATTATCTCTGATATTGATTCGACGATAGATGAACTATTTTGCTTTGATAACATTAATAATTTCATTGACCAAAAGGTCTTTGGTACTATTCCTGTGATAGATTCGTTTGAAGGAGTGCAAAAAAGTTTACAAAGAGGATTCATTTTAGGAATAGGCAATCCTTACCATAGGAAAATTCTTTACCATAAATTTTGTGGCTTAGGACTTCTACCTTATACTTTTATCAGCAAAAATGCTAAAATTGGAAATTACGATGTTATGATTTCCGATGGCTGCACCATTATGTCTGACTCAATCATTACTGCATCTGTTATCATCGAGAAAGGGGTCTTAATTAATGTTAAATGCGCAATAATGCATGACTCATACGTTGGAGAATTTTCCGAAATATGCCCTTCGGTCAATATTAGTGGAAATGTTAAGATAGGAAAAAACTGTTTTATTGGAACTGCAGCGACAATTCTACCAAATATAGAAATTGGTGACAATTGCATTATCGGGGCCGGCGCAGTTATTACCAACAATATTCCTAAAAACAGCACTGCAGTAGGCGTACCTGCAAGAATAATCAAAATAAAAGAAAGTGAGTAAATTAGTATCAGTTGTTGTGATTACGTACAACCATGCTTCATACATTAATGAAGCAGTTGACGGAATTCTTAGCCAAAATTTTGATGGAGAGATAGAAATCATTATTTCTGACGATGCATCAACTGATAGTACGGTTGATATTGTCTGCGAAATAATAAAAAAGAATCCTAAAGCTGACATTATTAAACTTCATCCCCATAAAAAGAATATGGGTATGATGCCCAATTTCATTTTTGCACTAAAAGAATGTAAAGGAAAATATATTGCATTGTGCGAAGGAGACGACTATTGGACAGACCCCTACAAGCTACAAAAACAAGTTGATTTTCTTGAAAAAAATCCTGATTATACTGTATGCTACCATAATGTTGACATATTACAAGAAAATATGATCAATAAAGAGGACAGATTAAACCTACCTCAAGATACTACATTATCAATTACCGATTTAACAGAGAAAAACATAATACACACGCCTAGTGTAATGTATAGAAAGCTTTACTCGGAACTACCTAATTGGTTTCGACACTGCACAGTTGGTGACTACCCATTGCATCTTTTACATGCTGAAAAAGGAAAAATATTCGGTATGTCCCAACATATGGCTGTCTATCGTTCTGGAGTAGGAATATGGAGCCAACAAAAGGAAGATGAAATCCTTAACAAATGGACAAATTTGTTATACTACTTATCAGACAAGTTTGAAGACAAAACTAATGATGGTCTGTTAAAGTCTCTTCTCGAATATAAGAAAAGGATGGTTTTTAATGAGTTTCCACAATTAAGAAGAATTGAGAATCACCTTAAAAGAAAGGAACAAAATGAATTTTACTTTCAACGAATAAGCTCCTTGACCTACTTGGATTTAGTAAAGTTAGCAATTAAAAAACTGATGGGAAGTTGAATCGGTTTGTGCAAAAATTCATTAACAATATAAAAAGCAAATAAATGAGGTTCTTGTGCTGAAACAATCTTGTTAAGCTTAGCCTTAAAATACTTAATTAATTTTGAATAAGAAAAAAAATAAAATATCAATCTGCATTCCAACATATCAAGGAGAAACATTTATTGGAGAATGTTTAGAATCTATTTCGAACCAAACTTTCCAAGACTTCGAGGTTATCATTTCAGATAATTTATCGCAAGACAATACCGTTGCAATATGCCAAGCATGGGCAAAAAAACAATCTTTCCCTGTACTCATTTACAGTAATCCTCATCAAGGGATTGGAATTAACTGGAATTATGCAATCAAAAAATCTAATGGTGACTATATCAAACTCCTTTTTCAAGATGATTATATGAAAGAAGATTGTTTGGAAGCAATGTATAATGCCTCACAATCTCAAAATGCCAAAATTGTAGTTTGTAAAAGGAATATTGTTTTTCAAAATGGAATAGTCAACCAATCTTTTCTCCAAAATTATGGAGATTTGCAAAAATCAATTGGTCATCAAAAAGAAGAACTCTTTTGGATTACAAAATCTCTATTCAAAAGCGCAGCATTCTTTCAAAGTCCCTTAAACAAAGTTGGCGAACCAAGTACCACATTAATTAGCAAAGATGTTTTTCAAAAAGTGGGATATTTCGATGAATCGTTGAAACAAATTTTAGATTATGAATTTTATTATCGTGCTTTATTAAAATTTGACATTTTGGTCTTGTCACAAAAGTTACTGAACTTTAGAATTCATGATCAGCAAGCAACACAAGTAAACAAATCAAATAACATACAAGAAGACCAAAACTACTTTGGAAAGGATGTTCCAAAACTGTTTTTCAGATATTTGTCATACAACAAAAAGAAAGAAATAATTACAAAAAAAATAATGTCCATTTTAAAGAACATCTAGTATACTTTAAAATCAATTATAAACTTAAAAGACATCAAAATCTAATGCCTCTCATATCTGTCATCATTCCCAATTATAATCACTCCCAATTTCTTGAGGAAAGAATAGACTCTGTTCTTCATCAGACTTTTCAAGATTTTGAAATTATTCTTTTGGACGATGCATCAACGGATGATAGCTTGAAGGTTCTTGAAAAGTACAAAGAACATCCTAAAGTCAGCCATGCAGTTTTCAACAAAGAAAATTCTGGAAGCCCTTTCAAGCAGTGGAAAAAAGGCATCGAATTAGCCAAAGGAGATTTCATTTGGATTGCTGAAAGTGATGACTACTGTTCCAATAACTTTTTAGAAGAATTTGCTCAACAAAAGAATGCTGTAAATGCTGTTTACTATTGCAACTCACATGACGTCAATCAAGAAGGAGCATTTATCTTGGACAGAATTGACAATACAAAAGAGTTTAATCCAAATATTTGGACAGATGATTTTAACATGGAGGGTAGTCTATTTATCGAAAAATATTTAAAAACTAAAAACGTAATTCCCAATGCAAGTGCCGTTATTTTTGATAAAAAATTAATAAAACAAGGGCTTTTCAGCAAAGATCTCTTAGAGATGAAAATGTGTGGAGATTGGCTATTTTGGATCAAATTACTTCGCAATGGGGAGATTATCTATTCCAAAAAAGCAAATAATTTTTTCAGGAATCATAATGCTGTCACTCGCAACCACAGTGATAAAACCAAAATTACTAGAAGATTATTAGAAGAAAAAATGGTCCGACAATTTCTGCTGGAACAAAAAATCGAACAAAAAAAAGAAGTTTTATCTTTGTATCGAAGATGGAAAAAAGAAGTTGGAGGAAGTTTTTTCAAAATAGCTCTTCCTATTGATTACATTAAAAACTTTTTCATTTTTACATTCAAATTCTAATGACAAAAAATATTGCGATATTATCCGCCAGCAAAGAAAATGTTACCGAGACTTTTGTGCAAAATCACAAAAACAATGTCATCGGCAATGTTTTTTATTATTACAATGGATTCATCCCTAAAAACCTTGATGGACATGGAAATTTAGCAAAAACTCAACAATATACTACTTGGAATCGCTTCAAAAAAAAATTAGGACTTCCGATTTCATCCATATCCTCTTCCGTGGCACTAAAAAAATCCCTACAGGAAAACAAAATATGCGGAGTTATAGCAGAGTTTGGCAATGTAGGTGCCTCTAATATTGAAATAATCAAAGAACTTAACCTTCCCATGATTACCTTTTGGTACGGGTACGAAATTTCAATGAGAGATACCATCATGCAATTCGAAAATCAATATCGTCAGCTCTTGCAATATGCAAACAACACCAACATGGTGGTTTCACGGACTATGATAAAACCTTTGATGGAATTAGGAGCTAAAGAAAGTAGTATCGTATATAATCCTTGCCCTCCCAGCGAACTTTTTTTTGATTGCGCCCCATCCTTTGATAATAACAATATTCTCGCAATCGGAAGATTTGTCGACAAAAAAGCTCCTTATTATTTGGTGCTAAGCATGATTGAAGTTATTAAAGAAATTCCTGATGCTATTTTGAATCTTGTTGGCAACGGCCCATTATTTAACACTGTTGAAAACTTGATAAATCATTATCAACTTAATGATAATATAAAACTTTTAGGACCAAAAACGCCGGAAGAAATAAAAGCACTAGTGAACCAATCGTCTATTTTCGTCCAACATTCTATAACTTCATTAAGTGGTGACAGTGAAGGGACGCCTGTTGCTATTATGGAAGCTTCAGCTGCAGGATTACCCGTTGTTTCTACCTTTCATTCGGGGATTCCAGACGTCATCATTGACAAGGAAACTGGACTTCTTACTCAAGAACACGACACCAATAGCTTTGCAAAGCACATCGTTAGCTTATTAAAAAACAAAAACATCGCAAAAGATATGGGACGAATGGGAAGAGAAAATATGCAGACTAATTTTAGAAACGAGCTTCACCTCCAAAAAATTAACGATTTTTTTTGCAATTAAGAATTTAAAGATGATAATAGGAAATGGATTAATGGCAGCAACTTGTGCTTCAATAGATAATGACAACATAATCATTTTCGCATCTGGAGTATCTAATTCTGGTGAAACTAATGAAGCTCCTTATCAAAGAGAAAAAAAATTGCTTCAGCAGACCATACTTGACAATCAGGAAAAAACTATTATTTACTTTTCTACTTGTAGCGTATATGATCCTTCAAAAAGAACAAGCAGATACGTCATACACAAATTGGAAATGGAATCAATAATAAAATCAGAGACACCAAAATATTATATTCTTAGAGTAGGAAATGTTGTAGGCCCAGGTGGAAATATACATACACTGTTTAATAATTTCAAAAAAATCATCAAAGAAGGTGAAGCAATAAGAATTTTTGCAAAAGCAAAACGGTTGCTAATTGATGCGGAAGACATTCCAACTACTATTCAGCAAATAATAATGTCAAAAAAAATTAACTCAACTATTAATGTTGCGTTTCCTCATCAATTTCAACCAGATGCAATTGTTGAAGCTATCGCAAAAAAACTCTCCATCACACCTAATATCCAGATAGAAGATATAGGAAGTAATTATGATGTTAATATTGAAGAGATATTTTTTCCAGAAAAGCACCTACCTGACGCCTATTTGCAGAAGTTAGTTGAAAAATACATTTAACTACCTTGAAATAAAAATTGTATAAAAAAATGAAATTTTCCATACTTATAGCTAATTACAATAACGGCAAATACTTCAAAGACTGTTACGATAGTATCATGTCGCAATCATATGAAGATTGGGAGTGCATCATTGTTGATGACGCCTCGATAGACAATTCTGTCGACACAATTAATGCTATTATTGGAGACGACGCGCGATTTAAAGTGTTTTGTAATGACAAAAATTATGGATGCGGCTACACTAAAAGAAGATGCGCAGAGCTGGCAAGTGGGGATGTTTGTGCTTTCCTAGATCCAGATGATACCATCACGTTTGATGCTTTAGAAAAAATGATTAAAGTTCATCAGGAAAATATGGAACTGTCTCTAGTGTTCTCCAATATTATCATTTGCGACGAAAATCTCTCTCCACAGCATGTAATCAAAAGAAAAGGTATTGAAAGTAACGACCCCTTTTTCTTCAATTTAGGTACTCCTATTCACCAATTGGTAAGTTTCAAAAAGAAATTATATGACAAAACAGAAGGTATAAGTAGCTATGCGCAAAGAGCTGTTGACCAAGACCTCTACATCAAACTGTATGAAACAGGACCTGTAAGCTACCTAGATGCGGATCTTTACTATTATCGAATTCACAATTCTGGGATTTCAACCTTTGATAATCAGAATAAAGCCTATTTTTGGCATTGGTTTGCCATCTTTGAGGCAGCGAAAAGGAGAAATATCAATATTGAAAGTCTTTTCAATGAACATTTTTCCAGGAAGGATGTAATGAAAAAACAAATCGCTGAATTACAAGAAGACCGAAAAAAAATTGAACTCCTTAAGAAATCCCGTCTACTAAGAATTCTGTCAAAATTAGGCGTTTTTAATACTTTCAAGCATTTGTAAAATGGAAACTCCCAAAATATCAATCCTTATAGCTCACTACAAAAACAGCCTGTTAATAGCTGATTGTATCAATAGCCTACAAAAACAGACGGAAGAAAATTGGGAAGCTGTTATTTTGGACGATGCTTCTGACGATAATTCCGTTGAAGTTATTTCAGGCTTGATTGATTCCGATCCTCGATTTCAACTGCATAAAAATGAAAGAAATATGGGCGTTGGGTATACCAAAAAAAAGCTTGCAGAAATCGCAAAAACACCCATCTTTAGTTTCCTTGACCCCGATGACGCACTTAGAAAAGATGCCTTAGAACAGATTATTAAAGCTCATCATACTTATCCTGAAGTTGGACTAGTATACAGTAACTTTGTTTATTGTGATCACCATCTTAATGAAATCAAAATTCATAAAGCAAAACAGGTCAATTCTATACAAGATGAAGAGTATTACAATTTCAAAGGAGAAATCTCGCACTTTGCGACATTTAAGAAGAAATTTTATGAAAAGACAACTGGTATTGATGCTAATCTTAAAATCGCAGAAGACAAAGATATCTATATGAAAATGTGTGAGGTTGCCACAGTTAAGCACCTTGACGAAGATTTGTATCTATATCGCTTACATCAAGGAGGAATTTCTACTGGGAAAAATGCGCAGAAGGCATTATTTTGGCATTGGGTTGCGCTAACAAAAATGGCTGAAAGAAGAAATATAGATATTTCGGATTTATTTTTAGACAAGTGGATACCTCGCTCTGTATATGATAAAGAAGTGAGCAATAATAGACATTATCATACTAAAATCAATAAATCCCGCTGGATAAAAATTGGGAAACAATTGGGTCTCCTCAACTGGCTTAAGAAGTAATTATGAAAAAAGTAACCATCATTGTACCTTGCTATAATCAAGCGGCATATTTAGACGATTGTTTCCAATCCGTTCTAGAACAATCCTATAGCAATTGGGAGTGCCTAATGATTAATGATGGTAGTACTGATAACACGGATAAGATTTTATCGGAATGGGAACAGAAAGATACCCGATTCAAGAAATACTCAAAAAAAAATGGGGGTCTTTCATCGGCTAGAAACTATGGTTTACAGCACGCTGAAGGAGATGCTATTCAGTTTTTAGATTCTGATGATGTTTTAAAGTCAGAAAAATTAGAGCAAAGTGTTCAATTCCTGAATGAAGATTTTGACATTGTGATTTCGAGCTTTTATCGATTTACTAATGAAGAAATCAAACGCCCATATTGTAATCTTGCAGAAGTTGATTTCACCTACGACGAAATCCTTAATAAGTGGGAAAAGGGTTTTACTATCCCTATTCATTGCGCAATATTTTCGAAGGAAATAATTGGAGACATTCAATTTCAAGAAAGCATTAAATCTTTTGAAGATTGGATTTTTTGGATTGCCATCATGAGTAGAAAACCAAAGGTAAAATATATTGACACCCAATTGGCAGGTTATCGAATCAATCAAAATTCCCTCACTGCGAACAAGTTCAATATGTATCTAAGTTATCATAAAGCTATTGCATTTATCCTAGAGAACTTTGAGATTACGGATCAAAAAAAATTCATGGAACGTAACTTTCCAGATAACGACCGTAAACTGAACTATATTATCAACCATCAAGAAAAAGTAATTAATTATTATCAAAAATCATCCTTGAGATACTGGATTGACCGAATAAAAAAATGAATTGTCGACTAACCACATCTGTAGCATTATGTACTTATAATGGCGAAACACATATTGCAGAACAACTGGACAGCATTCTCAATCAGTCGTTGGCGATTGATGAAATCGTGCTTTGTGATGATGGTTCTACAGATAATACAGTGAACATTCTTAAGGGTTATCAAAAAACCTATCCTCAAAAGATTTTTATTTACCAAAATGAGAGCAATCTAGGATATGTTAGAAATTTTGAAAAAGCCATATCCCTCTGCAACAACGAACTCATCTTCTTATCCGACCAAGATGACTACTGGTTTCCAAATAAGGTAGAGACGGTTGTAGAATATTTTGAAAAATATCCGAAAGTTAATGTTGTCTGTCATGATCTTCAGTTATTAGGATTTCAGGATGACACTACCAAAACCTACTGGGATCTTAGAAACTTTGATCGAAAAAATGATAATGATAAAATCCTGGAAAGAATCTTATTCGAAGGAAATATATTCCCTGGAATGTCAATGATTATCAAAAAGAAAATGAAGGAAAACCTCCCATTCAAAAATATAAAGCGAGTGATGATTCATGACTTTGAATTGGCTATTTTGGGATTGCGTGACAACAGCTTAGGACTTGTCAACCAAGTTTTAGGTGTCTATCGACTTCACGAAAATCAGAATGTTGGATTCAGTCTTCGAACAAAGCCTAAAAATTTAGATGAAAATCAAATTTTCCAGCATTATAGAGGTATTGCAAATACCGAACTTTATGTCTCTACTTTCAATTTGCCTGCTACCTTAATCAATGGTCATAGAACATTTTTTAAAGCAATAATTGAAAAATACATGAAGCAACTTAATCCTATAGCAAGGGTTCTCAAAAGATTTAAGTTCAAATATTATTACAAATTTTAGATTTTCAAAATAATACACTCACTAGTTATCGCGTAACATTGTGCAATAAAAACATTGTAAAAATCAAAATTCAAAAAAAAAATAAATGAAATCCTTTATACATCTCATCATAACCCGCTTCAATGTTCCGACAAAAAATTGGAACAAGACTAAGTCTGGTGAGCCTGTCCTTTCCGACGAATGGATGGACAATCGTTTGGAGCTTTTCCGAAACATCACTTTTTCTTCGATGAAGAATCAGTCCAACCAGGATTTCCATTGGTGGGTGTTTTTTGATAAGAATACCAAACCAAAATATCTAAAAATCATTGAAGAACTTCAAAGAGGGTTTCCAAAATTCACACCGGTATTTGTTGATGACTTCCCAGACATGAAAGTGGTTCTACACAACAAAATACAGCAATTAGATTCGTCAGAGTACCCTTTCATCGTGTCTGCAGACATTGACAATGACGATGCTTTACATGAAGATTACATCCAGACCGTGAAAGATCTTTACGAACCTAAACATAATTTAGTAATAGATCTAACCGATGGATACAAGTTAGTAATAAGAGGAAAAAATAATGCAGTAGCACAACCTCATTATATGAAAGCCAATCCTTTTGTTAGCCTTGTAGAGCGATTTGATGAGGCAGAAACCGTGATAAAGGATAGACATCTTGCTTATGCTCACTTTCCTTTATATAAAAGTTATAATAGCAACAGAATGTACCTCCAAATAATTCATAATCAAAACCTTGTCAATTCCATCGGATATGCAAAAGCTGTTAACGAGGTAGATTTACAAAGTTTTGGTATCCAAAAAAATTACCTTCAAATTTCAAAAAGTGAGACAAAAAAATTCAACTATGAAATAGATTGCCTGAGATGGGAAAGAAGATTCTCTCGTTATATGTCAAAAACAAAATTTACCGCAAGAGCCTATGACTTGTATAAAAAATGGACAACGCCCTCAGAAAAGAGTAAAAATTAGCTAAAAACAAGTGCAATATGCAAGAAAACGTCCAAGTAAGCATCGTCATCGTCACCTACAACGCTATGAAATGGGCAGAAAAATGTTTTTCTTCTTTAAGAAACTCTTCTATCCCTGTGGACGTTATTGTGATTGACAATGGGTCAACCGATGGAACTCAGGATTTTGTAAAAGCTCAATTTCCTGAAGTTACCTTCATCCAAAGTCCCGAAAATTTGGGTTTCGGAAAAGCCAATAATCAAGGAATCGAAATCGCCTATCAAAGAAAAGCCGATTTCGTATATCTTCTTAACCAAGACACTTGGCTCTATCATGATACGATTGAGCAAATGCTTAAAGTCTATAACTCCTACCCTAACAAAACCGAAATAGGAATATTAAGTCCTTTCCACTTAGATGGTTCTGAAAAGAAACTAGATATCTTCTTGGATAAGTATATTAGCCATAGTTTTGAGACCACAAGAATGATTTCGGATCTGTACCTCAACCTAAAGAAAAATTTTTATGAAATTGGTTTTATTAATGCCGCGCATTGGTTTATTCCTATCCTGACAATTGAAGAAATAGGAGGTTTCAATCCTTATTTTTTCCACTATGGAGAAGATAATGAGTACGTCAACAGAATCCATTTTCATCAGAAAAAAATTCTGCTCTGCTCCCATAGTAAAGCGGTTCATGATGGAAAACAAGATCTCAAAAAAGTTAATTATTCTAAATTCAAAAATTTAACTTTAGAAACCAAGATCATGAACCCAAGCTACGAAAACAGCTGGGAAAAGGAGAAAAAAGCCCTGAGACAAAGTATTATCAAAGATGTTTTCACAGGAAAACTTAATTTTGCAAAATCAAAATATCAAAAATATAAGAAGCTTAAGTCTGAGGCTCAAGAATTGCTAAGGCTTAAGAAACAGGTTTCCAACAAGGGAGCAAGTTTTCTTCAACTAAAATAATGATTAATTATGTGCGGTATTGCAGGAATTATTGCGCCCAACGCTATATCTTATAAAAATCAAATTCAAATAATGACCGATGCAATTGCGCATCGCGGTCCTGATGCCGAACATCACGAATTTTATGAAAACGCTGCACTAGGACATCGTCGTTTATCCATTATTGATTTATCAGAAACTGGTAGACAACCGATGTTTTCGGATACCAAAAGACAATGTATTGTCCTGAATGGAGAAATCTATGGATTTCTTGATATTAAAAAGAACTACGCCGATTATCCATATCGCGGAACCTCTGATACTGAGCTTATTCTGGCAATGTATCGCGCAAAAAAGCAGGAGCTTATTCATGAACTTCCTGGGATGTTTGCTTTTGCAATATGGGACGAGGATCGTCAAGAACTTTTCTGTGCACGTGACCGTTTTGGAGAGAAGCCTTTCTATTATGCATTTGGAAACAATGGCGAGTTTATATTTGCGTCAGAAATTAAAGCAATCTTGCGATCAGGTCTAATTGAGGCAAAGATTAACTCTGAAGCGCTATATCACTACCTCAAGTATGGATACGTTGGTGCTCAACAAAGTGTCTATTCTAATATCTATACCTTGCCTCCTGCTCACACACTTGTGCTATCTGATGGTAAGATTAGTATCAAAAGATATTACAAAATACCGCATAAGGAACGCGCTATCTCTCTTTTAGAAGCTAAGGAAGAGTTTTCGCATTTGCTCAAAAATGCAGTAAAAAAGCAACTTATTGCAGACGTCAAAGTTGGAAGCTTCTTAAGTGGAGGCTTAGACTCATCAACCATTGTTGCAATGGCGAGCGAGTTTTTACCAAGCCAGACGACCATAAGTTATGGCTTTGACAATGAGAATAGTGAATTGAGATACGCAAAGGAAATAGCAGAAAAATACCAATCGGTTCATCTAGAAATCCATGAGGAAAGGAAAAATATTGTCGCCGATATCACATCCATTTCTCCTTACTTTGATGAGCCATTTTCGGATATGACTTATATGCCGCAGTACAAAATATCTGAAGCTGCAGCAAAACATCTTAAAGTAATTTTGTCCGGTGACGTAGGTGATGAGCTTTTTGGCGGGTATCATTTCTACCAATTCGAACACGAAATGAAAAACCACTTTTCTTACAAGAATTTAATTGCTAAAATTGGAATCAATGTATTAGGATTAGTAAAAGATACCTCCTTCGTTTCTAAACAGAACTCGAAATATGATTCTGTCCTCGATTTTCATCAAAACTATGTGAGAAACCTCTTACAAGATGATGAAATTCAAAAATTAGGAATCAAAGACTCTTATCATCAAGATTATAGCTTTAATATCGACCCGCATTCGCTTAGCGATATGATGCGAGTTGATATGGAGCGATATGTACCAGGAAACATGTTGGTTAAATCAGATAGAATGGCGATGGCTAACTCTCTGGAAGTCAGAACTCCATTTTTGGATACCGATTTTGTTGAATTTTGCCTTCAACTACCAGAAAATCTGAAACTCGATGGGCAAAAAGATAAAATTATCCTGCGTGAATCTGCTCAACACTACTGGACAGAAAACATTAGAAATCGCAGAAAAAAAGGATTCGGATCATCGGTTGACAGTTGGATTAATGAGCCTTCCTTAACCGAATTTTCAAATCAATTATTAGGAAATAGAAATTCTAAAGTATTTAATTTTATAGACTTTGACTCTGCAAGTAATTTAATAAAGAATCCTAAAAAGCATTGGACAATTCTGCAATTAGCTATTTGGGCTGAAAATTACCGCCAATTTATTTAACTATGAATATCTCTGTCGTCATCCCTGTTTATAACGCCGAAAAATTTCTGGAAGAAGCTGTCGAATCTGCACTTAAGTTCCCAGAAGTTAAAGAGATTGTACTGGTAGAGGATGGCTCTCCAGATGACTCGCTTGCTGTTTGCAAAAGATTAGAAGAAAAGCATCAGATAGTTAAAGTTTTTCAACATGACAACGGTGTCAACAAGGGAGCTGGTGCAACAAGAAACCTAGGAATGGAGGTTGCCTCTCAAGAATACATCGCTTTTTTGGATGCAGACGATGTATTTACCGAACTAAGATTTACTGCTGAGAAGGAATATTTCAAAGATCCAAAAATTGATGGTGTGTTTGGTGCAATTGGAGTGAGGTATCTTAGTGAAAAGGGCAAAAAAGAGTTTCAGGAAAAATTCAAAAATACAGAATTGACCACTGTCAAATACGAAGCCGAAGGAAAGGATGTTTTCTTAGGATTATTGGATGAGTCGAGAAATTTCGGCGTCTTTTTTTCGCTAATTGGTCTTACAGTAAGAAAGGCAGCAATAGAAAGAGAAAATTTGAAATTTAACGAAAAGCTTCGTATTCATCAAGATACAGACTTTATAAGAAAGCTAAGTTATCACTGCCATCTCAAAACTGGTATTATTGACAGACCTGTGTCACTTAGGGGAGTTCATGAAGACAATCGAATTACTAAGGTAAAACAATATTCGAGTTTATTCTATCGAAATATGGATTTGCTCTATACCTCTTCTAATGAATGGGCTCAAAACCAAGGTGATATGGATACACTAATCAAACAACACATCACTTCTCGTCAACAATCTTTTCGCGTTGCCAACACCAAAGGACTAATGAAGTATTTGCTTTTTGCTAAATTCAGTTTGACTAATCCAAAAATCTTGAAAACAAGATATCGTTTTCATGCGCTCAAAAAACACATAGGATGAAAAAGATTAGACATCTTTTAAGCTTAATAAAGGATCTTTTTGAGTATAACAATCGTCTTAAAACGGATTCTAAAAGTCCAGAGACAGATAACTCTATACTCGTAGAATTCAAGAACCCTAATCTCTATCATCGCTTTTTCTATATTTTTCTTAAACAGCTTCAACTTTCCGGATATAAAATATACTTTCCGATGAACTTTGAGCAATACAGAAATATCAAACATAATAATGTCTATTTTGGATGGATTGTCAATGAAAAAAATCTGGTATCAATCTATAAACCAAAAAACTCAGACAATATAATTTCCATTAAAGATGATGATTTAAGCGCAGATTTCTTTCATGATTATTTTCATAATCATAATACAGAAACAGGCTATCACATGCCAATGACCTATCATCCTATGATGTTTCATCAAAAGATTAATGAGCAAGAGATTGATAGAGCCAAACGAATTAACTCGTTGTTATGCTTCGGAAATTTCGCAAAAGAGAACTATTTAGAAATCGACAGCACCCCGTTTAAGGTAATTAATCGATATCATCTTCTACAATATTTCTCAAAACTTCGGAATTTTGTTTCTATTAAATCCAGTGCTGAATTTCAACAGATATTAATTGATCGGCAAGATGAGAAACATTTTTTTGTTGAGAAGGAGTTCTATAGCCTACCAATTGAGGATGTGAGAAAACACCTCTCTCACTTTAATTACTTCCTTGCTTGCCCTGGAGTCGTAATGCCACACTGTCACAATATTATTGAAGCATTATCAGTAGAAACTATCCCTATTTTACAGGAAGAATATGCTCAAATGTTTTATCCCCATCTTGTAAACGATGTACATGCTTTCACTTTTAGGAATAAGGAAGATTTACAGATTCTAATTTCTAAAATCTTCGAAACACCAGAAGAAAAATTGAATGAAATGAGAAATAATATCAAGAAATATTATCAAACTCACTTGACCCCAAATTCAATTTCTGAAAACATTATCAAAACTTTAGGTAAAGAAAAAATATTTCTGAATGCAGAGCATAGAAGTGTTAATATGATTTAGATTTATGATGAAGTTTACATCAAATACATTTGGAATTGTCCTTTTTTTCTTTTCTCAACTTATTTTTTCACAAAAAAATGTTGTTCATCAAGATGCATTTTGGGTTAGATATCAAGGAAAAGTAAACATCAATGACAAAAATACGGTTGTGCTCGAATTGGATGAGCGTAATTACATTTCGCCTTGGCGACAACAACAATTTGTTGCAAGGACCACCTTTGAAAGAAATCTAGGAAATAACTGGAAAGCGGATGTTGGATTTGCTTTTGTTGACCAATCCCTCCCTCAAGACCCTTATGTAGATATAACTCAAAATACACTTGAATTGCGTCCGCATATTGGTTTGAGTTATGAACAAAAAATAACAGAAAAATTATCCATTGGCCATCGGTATCGAATGGAATTCCGTTTTATTGAAGAGAATTTGGGGAAGATTCTGTACACTAATAACCGAATGCGCTACCAGCTTGGACTAAGGTATATGATACATCCAAAGATTTCGGTACTTGCATTTGATGAAATCCATCTCAATATTGGCAAAAAAATTGCAAGTAATGTCTTCGACCAAAATAGAATCGGAGGAAGCGTTGTTTTTTATCCAAACAAAAATTTCGCCTTAGAAATGGGGTACTTCAATTATTATCAACAGAGAGTCACAGGAACTGATTTTTATAGTAGAGACATCTTAAGATTTACGCTACATCATAACATTAATCTGAAAAAGAAAAGAAACTGATTTATTGAAAAGTTTTTTTTTAAAATAGCACAAAAAAACAAGAGCTTTTTAACTAAAGTAAAAAACGCAAAAACCGCGATATGAAAGATAAATTTTATACCTTTGCCACTCAATATTTTATATGCTGATAAAACTTAGAGAGCTTACAAAAGAAAAGCTCAAATCCAGTAGAACCAGACATGTTTTGAAAACAATAACATGGAGAATTGTAGGTTCTTTGGATACTTGGATATTAGCTTATTTTGTGACCAAAAGTGCAGGAAAAGGAGGAATGATTGCAGCTGCTGAAGTCATTTCCAAAATGGTGTTATATTACTTGCATGAAAGAGTTTGGTATCGAATCCAATTTGGAGTTGATGAAGAAAAAGGGACGGTTGCTAAAAAAAGACATATTGTAAAGGCGGTTTCTTGGCGGGTAGTCGGGACTTTGGACACGATGTTTTTAGCATTCTTAATTACAGGCAATGCCATGGACGGTTTCAAAATAGGAATGTACGAACTGATTACAAAAATGCTATTATATTATTTACACGAAAGAGCGTGGACACATGTTAATCTAAAATATTTCAATGAAAAATCTTGACATTCAGGAAAATATTATCAAACATAACTTTAAAGTTAGCAAATCTGACCGGGAGAAAATTAAAAATCAGTCTGCAAAATTGCTTTGGTTTACAGGTCTTTCAGGATCGGGGAAATCTACTGTTGCTAATGCCGTAGATATCTACTTGAATCAAAAGGGTTATCATACTTACGTCATTGATGGTGACAATACGAGAAAAGGAGTTAACTCTGACCTCGACTTCACAGAAGCAAGTCGAAAAGAAAACATTCGAAGAGTTGGAGAGATTTCCAATTTGTTTCTCGATGCAGGAATCATCCTTTTGGCAAGCTTTATTTCTCCCTTCGAAGCAGATCGAGAGAGAGTAAGAAGTTTGGTCGGAGATGATAATTTTGTCGAGATCTTTATTGATTGTCCTTTGGAGGTTTGTGAAAAAAGGGATGTCAAAGGATTATATGCAAAAGCAAGAAAAGGCGAAATCAAAAATTTTACTGGCATTGACTCACCATTTGAGATTCCAGAGCATCCTGAGATCCACATCTACACTAACAAAGACGACCTAGAAACATCCGTTAACAAGATACTTAACTATCTTTTAGAGAAAAATATTATTCAATAAAAATACAATATATGAAGTACAAACTTTCATACCTCAAAGAACTGGAAGCTGAGTCCATTTTCGTCATGCGAGAAGTTTTTGCGCAATTTGACAATCCTGCGATTTTGTTTTCAGGAGGAAAAGACTCCATTGTGTTGGTACACTTGGCTATGAAAGCGTTTGCTCCTGCAAAAATACCTTTCCCATTAGTTCATATTGATACAGGTCATAACTTTCCCGAAACGATGATATTTCGCGACAACTTGGTCAAAAGGCTAGGTGTTAATCTAGTCGTTGGATCTGTTCAGAAATCAATTGATGAAGGAAGAGTCAAAGAAGAAACTGGACTCAATGCTTCAAGAAATGCTTTACAAACCGTAACCCTACTTGACACTATAGAAGAAAATCAATTTGATGCTTGTATGGGTGGAGCAAGAAGAGACGAAGAAAAAGCTCGCGCAAAAGAAAGATTTTTTTCTCACCGTGATGACTTCGGACAATGGGATCCTAAAAATCAAAGACCAGAGCTTTGGAACCTCTTCAATGGAAGAAAAAACATGGGTGAACATTTTCGTGTTTTTCCAATTTCTAATTGGACAGAAATGGACATTTGGAACTACATCATGGAAGAGAATATCGAACTTCCTCCTCTTTATTTCGCAAAGGAAAGAGAGGTGGTTTGGAGAAATGGCTCGTGGTTGCCTAACTCAGAATTTCTACAACTAAGAGAAAACGAGAAACTAGAAAATAAAGTAATCCGTTTCCGTACTTTGGGAGACATAACCATCACAGGAGGAATCGAATCCGATGCGGATACCATCGAAAAAGTGGTTATCGAAGTTTCTACTTCTCGCAACACAGAAAGAGGAAATCGTGCTGATGACAAAAGGAGCGAAACCTCAATGGAAGATAGAAAGAAAGAAGGCTATTTTTAATTGATGGCGAATGGAAACCAAGAGATGGAGGTTTTATCAATTGGCAAATCTTACATCTGCAATCTTGAACCTTAAATAAGAAAACATGCAAAATAATAAAGAAAGAGAATTATTACGTTTCACAACAGCCGGAAGCGTTGACGATGGCAAAAGCACCTTAATAGGAAGACTTCTATACGATTCCAAATCCATTTTTCAAGATCAATTTGAGGCAGTTGAAAAATCCTCTCTCAAAAAAGGTCTAGAGCACATCGACCTTTCTCTATTGACCGATGGTCTCAAAGACGAAAGAGAACAAGGAATTACCATTGATGTTGCTTACCGATATTTCTCAACCCCTAAAAGAAAATTCATTATTGCGGATACTCCGGGACATATCCAATACACCAGAAATATGGTAACAGGGGCGTCTACTGCCAATTGTGCTTTAATTTTGGTTGATGCTAGAAATGGGGTAATAGAGCAAACCAAAAGACATAGCTTTATTGCTTCATTACTCCAAATCCCACATTTGATTGTTTGTGTTAACAAAATGGATTTGGTAGAATATTCGGAGGAAAAATTCGAGCAAGTATGTGAGCAATTTAAAGATTTTTCGAGTTCATTAAATGTTACCGATGTGAGATTCATCCCTATTTCTGCTCTTTTAGGAGATAATGTAGTGGACAAGTCAACCAACATGCCTTGGTACACAGGAAGAACACTTTTAGATACTTTAGAAACAATACATATCACTAGCGATGTCAATTTGATTGATGCTAGATTCCCGGTACAGACTGTTATTAGACCTCACTCAACAGAGTTTCATGATTTCCGAGGTTATGCTGGAAGAGTAGCAAGTGGTGTTTTCCACAAAGGAGACAAAATAAAAGTCCTTCCTTCTGGCTTCGAATCCGAGATAGAAACTATTTACACCTATGATGGTGAGATTGACAATGCTTTTGCTCCCATGAGTGTTACTCTTACATTGAAAGATGATATCGATATCGCTCGTGGTGACATGATTGTAAGACATCAAAATATTCCTGAACAAAAGCAAGAGTTTGATGTAACGCTTTGCTGGCTAAATCAGAATGCTGCGAATCCAAGGACAAAATATTATATCAAGCACACGTCTAACGAAGCAACAGCAATGATCAAAGAGATTAAATATAAAATTGATGTTAACACACTCAGAAGAAACGAAGACAACAAAGAACTGAAAATGAATGATATCGCAAGAGTTACCATTAAGACAACAAAACCCTTATTTGTTGATGAGTATCGCGACAATCGTATGACGGGGAGTATAATCCTTATTGACCAGCAAACCAATGAAACCGTTGCTGCCGGAATGATTCGTTAATCATCATTAAAGTTGAAAAAACCTTTTTTAAGAGGTTTCGCAAGATGAAAATTTCAGTCATTATTCCAGTATACAACGCCGAAAAATATATCATTCAAGCCGTAGAATCAGCTCTTCGGCTTGATGTCGTTTATGAAGTGATTCTTGTTGAAGACCAATCACCAGACAACGCACTGAAAATATGCAAAAATCTCGTAAATCAGTATGAAAAAGTGAAGCTTTTTCAACATCCTGATAAAAAAAATCACGGAGCTGGAGCTTCAAGAAATCTTGGGATAGAAAAAGCAACAGGAGATTTCATTGCATTTCTAGATGCAGATGACTATTACCTTCCTAACCGTTTTGAAGCAGAAAAAGAACTCTTCAACAACAATGAAGTTGATGGTGTTTATGGAGCGATAGGTGTAAATTATTATTCAGAAAAGGCAAAAGACCAGTTTTATCACATCTATCAAGATAAATTAGACACCATCTATGGAAAGCCTAAGCCAATAGACGTTTGTCCTGGTCAAATGAATTTAAGAGGTGGTTTTGGGCTAATGCACTTGGACACGCTTACCATTAGGAAGTCTAGTTTAGGGAAAATTAATCAGCTTTTTAATCCCGACCTTCGCCTACATCAAGATACTGACTTTACGATTAGATTAGCTTTTTATCTAAATCTTTACGCAGGTACAACAGATCAAGCTATTGCAATGAGGGGCATCCACGAGAGCAACCGAATTACTGCTATTGAAACAAAAAAAATAAAACCTTCAACAACTAGAATCAAACTTTGGAAAGCGTTAAAAGATTGGTCAGATTCCGAGGAATCCATTCCTCAAGAGTACAAAGACCATATCAAGAGAATGTATCAAAGTTTTGAAATTGCCAATTCACCCATCCCTAAAAAATGGATATTAATTATATCTGGAGCCCTAACTGATTACAAGGGAATCCGTTCGGGATTATACAACATCAATTGGAGGAGAGATTTAATCTAAAAAAAGACCTTTCCAACATCTCTGAAAAGGTCTATTCTTAATTATTTGTATATTTTAGTACGATCCTACCTCAAACCAAGGATTGAGTAGATTCTCCTTGTTATAGACAACTTCATTCTTATTGTCTGCTTGTATTACAGGAATTCCCGCAAATTTGCAAATCGCATGTCCCGCTGCAATATCCCATTCCATCGTTGGCGCATAACGAGGATAGAAATCCGCTTCTCCTTCTGCAACCAAACACAATTTCAAAGAAGAACCAACACTTCGGGTCACGATCTTTTTACCTGATTTTTCATTAGCAATTTTATCCATTATTCCCTGTGTTTCAGGAGTTAAATGCGATTTACTCGCTACAATGACAAAATCTTCAGCATCTTCCCTTTTGCCAAGTTTCTCTGCTTTCTCTATTGAGAATTCGCTAAAACACTCAATATTCTGAACCCTATAAGAAGCATCCTCAGTCGTGAAAAATAGTTTCTTCTGAACTGGAACATAAATTACTCCAAAAATTGGCTTCCCGTCTTCAATAAGTGCAATATTAACAGTAAACTCGCCATTCTTTTTGATAAATTCTTTAGTTCCATCAAGCGGATCTACTAACCAAAAAGTTTTCCAATCAATACGTTTGGCGTAAGGAACCTCTTTACTTTCTTCACTTAAAACTGGAAACTCGCCTCCTTCAAGGTATTCCATTATTTTTTTGTTAGACCTCTTATCAGCCAATGTTAATGGAGAATTATCCCCCTTAATTTCAACTCCGAAGTCTGCCGTTTCATATACCTTCAATATTTCCTTTCCTGCCTCAATAGCTGCTTGTACTGCCTGAGTGTGTTTGACCATCATTCTTTATTATTTTTTTTAATTCTTTTCCAAGTTCTTTTGAAAACAAATCAGCCCCCTTGCTATTAAGATGTCCATAATCCCATCTGTATTTAAGTAGATAAAAATTAGGATATTTCACTGGATCCAAGAAACTAACTGTTGGTATGCCTTTCAAGTGCTCATAGGCTAGAAGTCTCTTCGCATTAGGTTCTGCTGGTGCGGGAATCAGCAAAACAAACTGTATCCCTTGTTGATCACATTTAACCTTAATTTCCCTCAATTTGTTTTCTAAAGCAGCATTTACATTGTACACTTTTTTATCATTTTGATAAACTAACAATCTTTCCTTAATCTGAGTCGTATCTTCTAATAAAGCTTTGTTTCTCTCCACAACTTCTTTATTAGAATCTTTATCAAGTGGAAAATACCCACCATTTTTGGAAAAGAATAAATAGTCTTTTGACAACTCCACTTCAGAAATATCATTTTGCCAATTAAAAATGTTGAGAACAGTACTATAACCAGTAAAAACAAGTTGACGTAGATTCCTTTCGTCAATAGCGTATTCTACTGCAAATCTCAAATTGGAAGGTGTCAATGTCGAATAACTTCTTTTTGTTGACATATTGGCCTTTGTAAATTTTACCTTGTCCTGAACCTCTAAAACTAGATACTTGGGTTTATAACCATCACTCTCTAGCAGTTTGTCAATGACTTGAAAATTTTCGAGATTAAAACTCCCATTAGCTCCCAAGTTAAACCATTTTGTACTAGGATTAATAGAATCCAAAATTCTAGGGTTGATCTGATTATTAATTTTACTACTGCCAATAACCACCCCATCATATTGTGGATGAGACCCCAAAAAGTCAAGTTTATTATTGATGTATTGATTTTCAATATACTCATTACCTCTATTATTCCAAAGAATAACACCCACAACAAAAAATGCCGACGTTAACAAAACTATTTTGATCAGAAACTTCTTCATTCTGCTTCCTTTTAGAATTGAAAATAAATAAATTCATTATTTCCAAAATTGGCGTAACGAAGTATAATGAAAGTCACTACAACATAAAGCATCCATCTAATCCATTGATGATATCTTTTGATCTCGAGACCATGTTGTTGCGTTCTATTTAGCCATTCCACTACCAACATAAAAGCGATAAGAAGTCCTATTTTAAGTTTAAATTCAGATGGAAATCTTAGCAGCGAATAACTGAAAATGTTTTTAATATAATCAATAGCCTGTGTTACGCTCTCTGCCCGAAAGAAAATCCAAGCAAAACAAGTAATAGCAAAAGTAAATCCAATATTAAAAATATCTCTTAAGGACGGAATTAATCGACCCATTGCTGCAACCTCTAAATTGTGTCGATTCTTTTCTGTAATTAATAGTGGTAGAAAATAAAGGGCATTAAGAAGACCCCAAATAATAAATGTCCAATTAGCGCCATGCCAAAATCCAGAAACTAAGAAAATAGCAAAAGTATTTCTAATCTTCATCCACATTCCACCTTTGCTTCCTCCTAACGGAATATAAAGATAGTCCCGAAACCAACTCGAAAGCGAAATATGCCATCTCCTCCAAAACTCTGCGATATCCCTTGAGAAATAGGGAAATGCAAAATTTCTAAGTAACTCAATTCCAAAGAGACGTGAAGTTCCTAAAGCAATATCGGAATAACCCGAAAAATCACCATAAATCTGAAATGCGAATAAAATAGCTCCCAGCACCAAATTACTTGAACTTTCTGTCTGATAATTTGTAAATATATCATTAACAATTGGTGCACAATTATCGGCAATCACCATTTTCTTAAATAATCCCCAAAGTATCTGACGCATTCCATCCGCAGCATTCTCATAATTGAAAACGCGCGGTTTCTTAACCTGCGGTAGAAGGTGTGTAGCCCTTTCAATTGGCCCCGCTACTAAAAGAGGAAAATAACTAACAAACAAAGCGTATTCAACAAAATTACTTTCAGCTTTAATCCTTTTTTTATAAACATCTATGATATAAGAAAGACCGTGAAATGTATAGAAAGAAATACCTACCGGGAGTATAACCTTCAATGTCCAGATATTAACATGAAATCCAAATCCCTCTAATAACTCCTGAAAACTTTCTGCGAAGAAATTATAATATTTAAAAAAACCAAGAAAACCAAGATTAATCCCAATACTTAGAACCAACCAAAAAGTCGCCGCCTTCTTATTTTTACTCTTTTCTATCTGTAATCCTGAAAAATAATCTAATAGGATAGAAAACATTAACAAGAAAAGAAAACGCCAATCCCAACAAGCATAAAAGTAAAAACTAGCTGCCAACATCATCACATTCTGCCATCTATAATCCTTCTTGAAGACAAACCAATATAGGATGAAAACGATAGGTAGAAAAATGGCAAAGCTAATTGAGTTAAAGAGCATAAATTTATTATTTTCTTGTAATATGATTATTTAACATTTGTGTAAAAACAGCACCATAATCCTTCTGAAGGTGATTCCCATCTGTATAGTAAAAGTCATTTGACAGGGAGGAAAAATCAAGGTACGGAATATTTTGTTGTTCTGCGATTATAGTCATCTGACTATTAAAGTCAGCCATATATTCATTCTCAATCAGAGCCATTCCCTCACTAACAGGAATCCGTACTAAATAAACATCACCGTGCTTTTTAAGAAATTGGATGATTTTGAGAAAGTACTTTTTCCGTTCTTCAGATAGCGAATATCCGTCTTTGTATCCACGATAAGTTTCTAGTTTTGCTGCAACATTATCAGAGTACTCATTACAAGATTTTGTTCTAATATCAACTTCTAACCAACCATTATGATGAAGAAAAACCTTATTTCCTCGCACCTTTCTTTTTGTCATTTTATTCTTGTCTAAAGGTAAATTGAACCAACTTTTTGAATAATTCTTAATCAGGTACTCGTAATTAGGATTACAATTTTTAAAATAAGTGTTACCCAGCATAGTCTTTTCTTCTGGAAACACATCTGGATTGACCTTTTCTGTAGAAAGACACCAAGGGTCCACGCTCAAAATAAATACTCCATTAACGGCGTTAGGATCAAGCTTCTGTTGAATTGATTCATAATAGGTTTGACCAAAAGGAGATGAAAATATAGTAAATGAAAAATTGAAAAAATCCTTTCCATTATTTGATTCCAGAAACTGTGGTTGTATTCCTTGAGCAGCCCTTGAGTTACCCAAAATCAAATTTTGTTGTCTTGGCGTTGTAAATCTCACATAAAATTCATCAGTAAATCCTCCTGCGCTATAACCCAAAATTAAATGGAGAACAACAACACATCCAATCCAAAACAATGATTTTTTCAAGAATCGTTTCATGACTTTATAACAATCCCAACAAATTTACCTTCAAAATCAATAACAGTTGGACTAAGCTTTCTCTCTTCACAAAAATCCTGAAACGCAGAATTGTCGTTAATATCATCCGAAATAAAAACACCTCCTTTTCTTAGTTGAGGATATAGTGTTTTGTATGCCCAAGCCATCCCTTCATAACTTTTATCAGAATCATAATGCACCACATCGATAGAACCACATTCATTAATGATTTTGGGTAGCGATTCACGATCTGCATGGCGAAAAAGCTTCCATCTTTTTCTCAAATTTTCAGGAACAACACATCCAACGTAACGGTCTCCATCCTGACTCAGATAGGGCATATCGGAACTGTATAACGTCCCTCCTCTTTTATCCAATGACATTAGAGTAGCAAAAGAACTCCAACCATATGCAACTCCAGTTTCAACAACGGACTTTGCTTGGGTGTATTCGCAAGCGTAATAGATAAGTTCTAACGCTCCTGCTCCTCCCATTTTAATGGGGCATGCGTTCTGCGTATCAAGTGCATATTGGAATTCTACTGGATATTTCTGGGAAAATTTTTCATAGGACAATCCAAAAAGCCGATTAACAGCTTCCTCCTGACTTATGGCAATTTGCGAAGCCCAGAGATTGGTCTTCTCCTTCCCTTTGAAAGCACTATTTCTATTGAAAATATTTTTGATAATTTTTCTACCTAATTCGGGATACAAATCAGGTCTTTTCAAATAACCAATAAAAGTCTTGGTAACTCGTATAAGTTCACTCACAGTTTAGCAATTAGACCGCAAAAATACACAATTTAGTAGATATGCTAAAACTGCGTATCTTTGTTACCCAAAAACATAGATTATGTTAAACGTTTTGGCACAAATGCTAGAAAAAATACAAAGAAAAAAAATACAAACCCTATTGAAGACACATCCAAATGTCTCAGTTGGAAGTATTAGATTGGGTATTGACGATCAATTTGTCCTTTACAAAAACCTTAAAAGAGTCAATATTGGTAACGCTGTTAATATTCGCAATTATATTCATGTGATTGTACAAGACGATGCAACATTGGAAATTGGAGACCGCGTTTTTATGAATAATTTTTGTTCCATTAATTGTTTAGACTCTGTCTCTATTGGAGAGAACACTCTTTTTGGAGAAAATGTTAAAATATATGACCATAACCACGCCTATGAACGAAATGGAGATGAACTTACGGTCCATCATTCTAAATTCACAAAAGCGCCTGTTGTTATTGGTAAAAACTGTTGGTTGGGAAGTAATGTAACTATACTCAAAGGAGTAACCATTGGAGACAACTGTATTATAGGTGCTGGATGCACGATCACCAAGAGTGTTCCACCAAACTCCACTGTGGTTAATAAAATGGACTTAGTATCTAGACAATCAGTATGAAGTTTTCCGTTCTCATAGCACATTACAATAACGCCAAACTTTTTAAAGATTGCTACAATTCCTTGTTGCAACAGACCTATCATGACTGGGAAGCTGTCATATTGGACGATGCTTCTACTGAGGACGAAAAACAACAAATCCAAGAAATCATCAAAAATGACTCTAGGTTTCGATATTATGAAAACGCAGAAAATTCAGGAGTTGGAATTACCAAATCAAAGTTAATTGAATTAGCTTCTGGGGAAATATGCGGTTTTGTAGACCCTGACGATGCAATATTACCTGATGCCATCGAAAAATCTATAGCTGCTTTCAAAAAAAATATAGAAGTGGTACTCGCCTACTCTAGATTCATGACTTGTGACGAAAATTTAAATCCTATTGCACCTTTCAAATCAGCAAGACAAGTTCCCAATAATGATCCCTATTTTTTCAATTACCCTGTTCAGATAGCGCATTTTGTAACCTTCAGAAAGGATATCTACGAAACCACAGCAAAAATGGACACCCTGAAAAAAATTGCTGAAGACCAAGATCTTTATCTTAAAATGTACGAAAAAGGGAAAGTAAAATTCATTGACGAAACCAATTATCTATACCGCACTCACTCAGGTGGAATCTCGCAAAACGACAACAAAAAGAAATCCTACGAATATTGGGGAGAAGTGATCTATAATGCGATGAAAAGAAGAGGTATAAAATCCATCAATGGTAAGACAATTCCAGAAAAATTCACCAATTCGGAAGAAATTTTCAAACTATTGGAATACCAAAATTCCATTTCGTTTCGGATTAAAAAGAAATTAAAATTGCTTTTTGATTGATGCAAAGTTTCAAGTCCAACCAGTTTTTTGCGGCAATATTGCTCTTCATTGTAGCAATAGGTTATTTCATTGTTTCCAATAGGGTAACTTTGGCTGATGATGTTATTTTCTTCAATCAAAAAAAGGAAATAGGAACATCGCTAATCACGTTCTTATACGATTCGATTAATACCAAAACCATGACAGCACGTCCTGTTTCTGCTCTAGCAACAGCATTGCTGCAAATCATCTCCAAAAACAATCGAGACCTTTATTTTCTTGGTCTTCTGTTTTTCCCATTATCTATTTTGCTTATAAAAAAATGTGGCGACTTCTTTATTTCGCAAAAAGAAGTTACTGTGATTATCTGTGCAATATATGCGTTGTCATTTCTTGGCACATCAGTACAGTTTTCGCCTTTGATGCTCAACTCCAATATCGCACTGATTTTCTATCTATTATCTATTATAACACTTAAGAAATATCAGTCTATTTTTGGTTTCATAATTAGCTCTTTTTGCTTTCTACTCTCCATTTTGTCGTATGAAGTTTTCTTACCTGCTATTGTTATTAACGCTCTAATTATCAAAAACAATCGAAACAAAATAGGATATTTAACTCTAACATTGGTGCTTTTTGTAGCGTACAGAAAACTTCTAATGCCAGTTTTGTTTGACCACGCTTATCATCGAGATTCGTTTTCAGAGATATTTGATTTCCATAGAGATTTCAGAATTCTTTTACTTGGAATCAAAATTTTCACACTTGACACCCTACGAACGCTTTACAAATCTATAATTGCGATTAAATTCTATAATTGGGAGGATTTTGTACTTTGGGGATTAATGTCAATATCTTCCATTTACTTTCTTATTAAAAGCAAGTTGAATTTTGTTCCAACCAAATCACAAGTCCTATTTTCTATTGCAGGATTAATGGTTTGTTTTGCGATATTTTTCTTTTCAACATACATTCCAACGATTTATGGTTATCAAAATAGAAATCTAGGAGCAGTTAGACTTTTTTCGGCTTTAGCATTTGTATTCCTGATTTTCTTTGCTTTTAGAAATAATTTAAAATTAAAAAGGTTCATCTTGGGCTTTTGTTTTGCTCTTTTAACCATCACATCAATTAGCATCAAAAATGCTTGGGTGTACGCCAATGATTTTAATAACAAGACCTTTCAGAATCTCAAACCGCTTCTGCCAGAAAAACCCAGTTCTAAAGTCGTCTACATTCAAAACGATGTCTATCAAGTATTGGAAACCAACCCTCATTTTATTCTTAAAGAACCTATCTTCTTTCATTCTTGGGAGGGACGACATATTGCTAAAAAAAACAATTTACCAGATTATTTTGAATACCTCAACAATGATTTGGAAATAAAAAAACAAAAGCCATACTATCTTTTTAATGTCAAGAAAAACTCTTTAGTCTTAATCGAATGACCACAAACAAAAAAATAAAAGTCCTGTTTCGTCACCGCTCCATGGAAATGGGGGGTGTAGAGAAAGTCATGTTGAGCATTCTCAACAATCTTAATCGTGACCAATTCGAAATGACAGTTTTACTCAGCTTAAATCAAGGAGAACTTCGTAACGAAATACCATCTCACGTCAGAAAGGTCTATTTGGCTGATGGAAAAGAAGATTTTTCTAAAAACCCATTGATTCAGAAATTGCAGTTGTTACGAAGGAAAGCAAAACTCAATAAATTGCTCAATAACCCACAAATTATTGACGAAAAAATTCTAAAAGAGAAATACGATATCGAAATTGGGATGACTTATAACGATTTCGAACCAGTCCTAAATTCAACCAATAAAAACTCGAAAAAAATTGGCTGGTTTCATTCCGAAATACAGATTCCAGGATTGCAACCTTTGGTTCCAATGATTTTGGAAAGCTTTCCAAAATTTGATGACATGGTCTATTGTTCGCAAAGAATTTATGACTTGATGCACAAACGCCATCCTCAACTCAATTACCCAAAAGAACACGTGATTATCAATGCCATCCCAATTGAGGAAATCAAAAGAAAAGCACAAGAGAAAATCTCAAATTTCCCCGAAAGTCCAACTTTTGTATCTGTGGGAAGACTGCATTACAGAAAAGGATATCACAAACTCATCGAAGCGCACCGACAACTGTTAGATGAGGGTCTTTATCATCATATTGTGATTGTTGGCGATGGAGAACAACGAGAGTTTTTGGAAAATTTAATTAAAGAAAAAAAGGTAGAATCTACTTTCCTTCTGATAGGAAATCAAATGAATCCATATCCATACATTAATCAAGGTGATTTTTTCATACTTCCTTCGGAATCCGAAGCTTGGCCATTGGTTATCGCAGAAGCTTTAATTCTACAAAAACCCACCATTGCAACAGATACTGGGGATGTATCGAAAATGATAATGGACGGAAAAACAGGGCGATTAATTTCTTATGAAGTCTCCGATATGTATGATTCGATGAAAGAGTTTTTGACCAACGAAACTCTAATTTCTGAAATCAAAACCAACCTTCAAAACATCGAAAAACAGTTTGACAATCAGAAAATCTTCGATGCTATTGAAAAAATGATGATTGAGTAGTTTCAAACTAGACGTAGCGAACAATGTCTGACAATCGTGAAAATAGATTTCTAAAAAAATTAAGCGACTGAGTAACCTCCATCAATAACTAGATTGCTTCCTGTCACCCATCTCGATGCATCGGAAAGTAAGTAGACGCAAGCGTTGGCAACATCTTCGACCTCTCCAATTCCTAATGGATGTTTTTTTAAGATTTCTTGTACCGCTTCTTCACCGAGGTTGTTAAACATTTGCTCCAAAATCGGCGTTTTTACCATCGCCGGACTAACTGAATTCACTCTGATTCCGCTTCTTGCAAGTTCCATCGCCATCGAACGCGCTCCTGAAATTACCGCTCCTTTGCTTGCGGAATAAATAGTTTTTCCCGCTTCACCGACCATTCCTGCAACTGAAGCAATAAAAACAAAACTTGATGTTTCAGTTTTATACTTCTTCAGAGATAAAATTTTCGCCAATTCGAATCCCGCAAAAACGTTCACGTCAAATATTTCATTAAAAATCTGAGCGTTTTGTTTTTTGAGAGGAAGCGTTTTTTCAATTCCAGCACAATGAATAAATCCCGAAACCTTTCCTAGCTTTTCAATTTTTTCAGAAATTTTTTGCTCAAGATGTTCATCAGAAGTAATATCAGAAATAATGATTTCTGACTTAGTTGGATCTTTCAGAAGAGATTGCGTTTCCTTCAAATTACTTTCATTTCTTGCAATAAGGATAACATTGGCTCCATTCTTACTGCATTGCACTGCACATCCTCGACCTATACCCGAAGAAGCGCCTGTAATAACTATCGTTTTGTTCTCTAAGGAAAATACCGACATCTTCTATCTAGTCTTCAAAATTATCCGCACCAATAATGTTCATCAAATCTTGAACAGTTGTAATATCCTTAAAATGTTTTGCATCAATAGTTCTGTCAAAATGCTCGTCAACAAAAGCAATAATCGTTAACAAAGCCAATGAATCATAACTATCTAAAGATTTCAGATCTGTTGCAGTTGTTAATGTTTCATCCTCTTCTAACTCTTCTTGTAGTTTTATTAAGAAATCTTGTGTCTTCATTATATTTTAATATTAAATTTTTTGTTTTATTGCTTTGTCATTCTGAGCGCAAAGAAGTGAAGTCGAAGAATCTATTTAGATTCCTCCTTCGTCGCTATGACAAAAATTTGTTTTATTAATTATCAAATCTCGATCACTGTTGCTCCCCAAGAATACCCTACTCCAAATCCAGCAATCAGTATTTTATCTCCTTTTTTAATCAAATTTTGATCCAAAGCATCCTTCAGAGCAATTGGAATCGTCGCGGAAACCGTATTCCCAATTTCGGACATCCCAATATAGAATTTCTCTGTAGGAATTTTAGCTTTTTTTCGAAGGTAATTCAGCATAAATGTGTTAGCTTGATGGAAAACAAAATAATCAATGTCTTCTTTAGCTAAATTATTTTTCTCTAAAGTCTCGTTCACTAGACCAGGAATATTTTCGATGGTGAAATTAAAAATTTCAGGACCGTTCATATAAAGACAGTTAGGAGGAAACTCGTTATTTTGATTTTTCTGAAAATTAGTTTTAAAGGCTCCTTCTTTAACCATCAAATTTTCTGCACCACTTCCATCTGTCCCCAAACAAAATTGGTAATCAGGTTTCGACTTATCTAATTCTACAATAACTGAAGCAGAGGCGTCGCCAAAGATGCTTCGATTAGCTTTATCCTCGGTATGGATATGTTTGGAATAAGTTTCTGATGTTACCAACAAAACGCTCTTCGCAACCCCAGAAACCAAAAGTCCTTTCGCCACAGCCAATCCATACACAAATCCAGAACATCCCAAATTGAAATCTAAGGCTCCAACATTTTTACGAAGTCCCAATTTATCTTGCAAAATACATGCAGTTGTAGGTAAAAAATACTCAGGACTTTGAGTGCAGAACAAAATAAAATCTACTTTCGAACGGTCATAATCTTCAAAAATCTTCTCCGAAGACTTCACAGCCATATCCAAAACGGTCTCATGCTCTCCTGCAATATGGCGTTGTCTGATTCCGACTTTTTCTTCAATTTTTTCAGAACTCCACTCGGGAAATTCTTTCTCTAAATCTAAGTTTGTCAGAACTTTCTCTGGCAAATAATATTCAATTTTAGAAATTTTTATCATAAAAAATATCTTACTTTGCAAAAGTAATTAAAAAGCGCTAAAGTTTCATGATGATTTTTTTCTACAGGATTCTACTCAAAATTCAGTCAACATGGGAAAACCTCATTAATAAAGCAAATCTTGAAATTTGTAAATCGCGAGGTATGAAGGTGGGCAAAAATTTT